>USEY01000006.1 GCA_900553815.1 uncultured Bacteroides sp. | reverse complement strand
TGGCATCTCAGAGCCTGTTTAAACTTTGCTAATTGGGACGTTTGCGGACATTCATATTAAAAAAATATGGCTACATTTGGCCAAGAATTAGTATCCTAAGGCAAACACCTGCTGCATGGACCCGCCTTTTTCTGCCAGAGCAGCCGGCTTTTCCTAATGCCGGATACGCGGCAAGCGGCAAACCCACTCACACGGTGCCAAGCAGGGACAATCCTGACGGAAGACACTTAAATTAAAAACGATAGCTATGAGTAACAAGAGAAAAAGATTCTTCCTGTCGGAAGAAGAGATACCACATTACTGGTACAACATCCAGGCCGACATGGTAAACAAACCCATGCCGCCCCTCAACCCTGCCACCAAGCAGCCTCTGAAACCCGAAGATATGTTCCCCATCTTTGCCGAAGAACTATGCCGGCAAGAACTGAACCAGACCGATACCTGGATTGAGATACCCGAAGCCGTACGTGAAATGTACAAATACTACCGCAGCACCCCACTGGTGCGCGCCTACGGACTGGAGGAAGCACTGGGAACACCGGCCCACATCTACTTCAAGAACGAAAGTGTCAGCCCCATGGGGTCACACAAGCTCAACTCGGCCATTCCACAAGCCTACTACTGCAAGCAAGAAGGCGTGACCAACGTGACTACAGAGACCGGCGCCGGACAGTGGGGAGCCTCTTTGGCATACGCAGCCCGCCTCTTTGGACTGGAAGCTGCCGTCTACCAGGTAAAGATAAGCTATGAGCAAAAGCCTTACCGACGCAGCATCATGCAGACCTTCGGCGCACAGGTGACAGCCTCGCCCTCCATGTCGACACGTGCCGGAAAAGACATCCTGACCGCGCACCCTAACCACCAGGGGTCACTGGGTACCGCCATTTCCGAGGCCATCGAACTGGCACGTACCACGCCCAACTGCAAATATACCCTGGGCTCCGTGCTCAACCACGTGGCACTGCACCAGACCATCATCGGACTGGAAGCCGAAAAACAGATGGCCATGGCCGGCGAATACCCCGACATGGTGATTGCCTGCTTCGGCGGCGGTTCCAACTTTGGCGGCATTGCCTTCCCCTTCATGCGCCACAACATACTGGAAGGCAAGACTACGCGCTTCATTGCCGCCGAACCGGCCTCTTGTCCCAAACTGACTCGCGGACACTTCCAGTACGACTTCGGCGACGAAGCCGGATATACGCCGCTACTGCCCATGTTCACCTTGGGACACAACTTTGCCCCTGCCAACATACACGCAGGCGGCCTGCGCTACCACGGTGCCGGTGTCATCGTATCGCAGCTGCTCAAAGACAAACTGATGGAAGCCGTAGACATCCAACAACTGGAATCGTTCGATGCCGGTTGTCTCTTTGCCCGTGCCGAAGGCATCATTCCGGCTCCCGAGTCGTGCCACGCCATTGCCGCTACCATACGCGAAGCCAACAAATGTAAGGAAACAGGCGAAGAGAAGGTGATTCTGTTCAACCTGTCCGGACATGGACTCATCGACATGGCCTCTTACGACAAATACCTGGCCGGCGACCTGGTGAACTACTCGCTCAGCGACGAGGAGATACAAAAGAACATAGACGAGATAGGCGACCTGGCCTGAAAAAGACGGCTTCTCGCCCGTCGGCCCTAAAAATAAAGAAAGAGACAGTTACACTTGGCTTGAGTACAACTGTCTCTTTCTTTATCTCCTGTCTATTTGTTCCTTATTTCTGAGGAGTCAGCGGTAAACGCGTGCAAACCTGCGGCGGCATGCGACGATGTTTTCTCTGATTCAATTCTTTTTTAATCTTTCCCATGTTGTTCTGTTCCGTCTGGTAAACTTTCAGAATCTGGCGGGGTGAAAGTATCTTCTTGAATTCCTTATAATACTTTTCGCGAATATCCAGAATCTGTCTGCACTTCTCAAAGCGGTCGGTAATCATCTTTTCCACTTCCTCGTCGGTAGGCAACGGTTTGGGAGTCAGCTCCGTTCCATTGGTAGCCGGTTTTGCACTCTTCGGCTTGCGATACTTCATCCTGCAGTCGTTCAGCTCTTTCAGATAATCTTTGTAAACTGGTGCAAACTTGGCAGCCGTTTCATCGTCCAGCATCAATGCCTCCATCATCTGGTTCGTCTGCCGTTCCATCAGCTGTTCAGGCGTAAACTTACGCTTATTGTTCTTCTTCAGTTGGTTCTGGGCCAATACACTTACCTGGCCGCCTATCAGCAAAGCCAGCATCAGATAAAAAACTTTTCTTTTCATGCATCTTCTGTTTTAAGTTCAACTTTCTAATTCAAAAACATATCATATTCCGAGAAACCGGCGAGCTCTTCCAGCTCCTCGTCAGACATTTCATAAATCCACCTGTCGCCCGCATTGGCCATGGCCACCGTGCCTTCTGGTGCCGACACCGCATCCTCGGGTTGCTCCTCAGGAGCAAACAGGGGCATAAACACCAGTCCGGACACAAAGGCCGCAGCCACGCATGCAGCCCACACCACCGTAGGCCGTAGCCTGAACCTGCGCCTGACACCCGAACGCCGAAGCACCTCCTGCTGAAGGTTGTCGAAGAAAGCCTCGGGCACGCGGTAGGGCGTCTTCTTGCCTATATCATCAAAGTCAAAATCTCTGTTCATAGCATCAGTTATTTAAAATGTATTCCTTAATCTTGTCCTTTGCATAATGGTAGTTCACCTTCATAGCCTCGGGAGTACCCTCCAAGATACGGGCAATCTGCTCATAATCCAGCTCGTCATAGTAGCGAAGGTTGAACACCAGCCGCTGCTTTTCGGGCAGGCTCAGCACGGCAGCCTGAAACTTCACCGAAAGCTCGTTTTCGTAGTCCACATATTCCGACGCTTTCAGCTTCCCCACCAATTCTTCCTGTAGCGCCTCTGCCGACACCAGCTCCATCTCCTGCCGCTTCTCCAGCCAGCGCAACACCTCGCGGGTGGCAATCGTATAAATCCAGGTTGTCAGCGAACTGTTCCGCTTAAAGCCATCCAGCCCCCGGAAGATGCGGATGAATACTTCCTGTGTCACGTCCTCGGCATCGTCGTGCGACACCAGCTGCCTGCGTACATAATAGTACACCGGCTCCTGATAGCAGTCCATCAGCAACTTGAACCCTCGCTGCGGGTCGTCCGAGTATATCTGGAGTATCTTTTGTTCGTTTACCATAAAACATTCCGTTCTTGCGGTTGCTTTGTTTAGTTAGAAAGGGGAAGTGGCCGGAAGTTAAATGCCGGTACCCTCCTTTTGGACTTAATTAACAAAAAACCGGCAAGCTGTGAAAAAAGGCTGAAACGCCGGTAAGCACACAGGCCTCTGATGGAGCAAAGACGGGTGACTGATGCCCGTTTGACGGCAGTGGACTCCTCAATCGACGGTCTCTTTGCAGCCCCCCAAAAAAGACGCGCGTCTTTGCAGAAAAACACAGGCGTCTTCCGATAGAAACACGGGCGTCTTTGGGGTAGAAACACGGGCGTCTTTCGGCATGAACACGGGCGTCTTTCAGCAGAAACACAGGCGTCTTTTTCGGAGCCGACTATTGAAAAATATAATATACTGATTATTAAGTAATTAAGTTTTCATCGTAGCAGGCCTTATCATCGGCCAAACACTGAAGCGGAGCCTGCGGCCTTCGTGACGTCAACCCACACTCGATGCGGGTACTTAAAGGTATCATGCGCTGTGGCTGCATCAAAAAGAATAGGCTTTGTCATAATAAAATGTCATCCCGAACGAAGCGAAGGGTCTCAATACATAAACAACTGTTTTCGAGATTCTTCGCTTCGCTCAGGATGACACCATATTGCTATTTGCCCGTTTTGACAGAGCATACAGCCTCTTCATGACGTACACCGGCTATCGGTGCCGGCCGGACCGAACGTAAACTGTCCGGACTGAAAACGTCCTTTATCTTTCGAGCACCAGCAGAAGGGCGTTCTCTGCGCTGTAAAAGCCTATACCGCCATTCTGCAACTTACCGAAGGACTTCACTTCGTTCAGTGCTTTGAGAATGTTCGATTCCAACTTCATATCGGGGCAAGCCATCATAGTCGATATGAGCTGCGGGAAGGCAATGGCAGCAGCGTTATTCTCATCCGTCTGAATGCCACCGTTGATGGTGTTGCAGCCCGCATTGCCGTGCAGTTTCTTGGCAGCAACGTCAAACTCCATAAAAGGCTGAGTCTCCAGTGTATCGGGGACGGCCGAACCATATACTTCGCGAACCATCCACTTGCCATTCAGGTCATTCAGGCTTACGGTAGTTTCATCCTTACGCTGAAGAATAATGACCGGACGCTTGGAGGCGCACAAAGCCACGTTCTTATCATCTATCTGCTGGTAACGGTTCACCTGTTTCAATGCAGTCAATATGTTCTGCTCCAGCGTCATGTCGGGGCAAGCCATGCGTGTAGAGCCCAGCGAGCTCAAGTCTATCTCTCCCGGTTTGCCGTTTAAGTCTACAGTACCCATAATACGATTGCAGCTGGTGTTGCCATAAACATTTCCATTATCTGCATTAATACCAATGAAGGGGAATTCTTGTCCCGGAGCCGGTACAACCGCTGTTCCGTTCAGTTCCACAATATTCCATTCGCCGGCCAGCGAAGCCTGCGGCATGACGTTCTTACTGGAACGGCAAGACGAAAAGGCCAGCAACGCACCGGCCAAACATACAGAAAACATTACTTTTTTCATACCCATTTCTTCTTTAAGTCAATTAAGTTAATTTTTCAGCGGACAAAGGTATTCAAAATAACCAATAAGGCAACCATTTGTTCAAAAATCCCATCCTTTTCCTCAAAGTATTTAGTAGCTTTTTAATGTTTATGTAAGAATTAACTCTTATATTTGTGCCTGTAATCCTCAACAGACAACATTATAAATCTTTAATATAGAAAACAAAATGGGTAAAGTTCTTATTATTGGCGCCGGTGGTGTAGGCACCGTCGTAGCACACAAAGTGGCTCAGAATCCTGATGTCTTCACCGAAATCATGATTGCCAGCCGCACAAAGTCCAAATGTGATGCCGTAGTAAAGGCCATCGGCAACCCTAATATCAAGACCGCACAGGTCGATGCCGACAATGTAGACGAACTGGTAGCATTGTTCAGCAGCTTCAAACCTGAGATTGTCATCAACGTTGCACTCCCCTATCAGGACCTGACCATTATGGAAGCCTGCCTCAAGACGGGTGTCAACTACCTGGATACGGCCAACTACGAGCCAAAGGATGTAGCTCACTTTGAATACAGCTGGCAGTGGGCCTACAAAAAACGCTTTGAAGAAGCCGGACTGACAGCCATTCTGGGCTGTGGTTTCGACCCGGGCGTAAGCGGTGTGTACACGGCATACGCAGCCAAGCATCATTTCGACGAAATCCAGTATCTGGACATTGTTGACTGCAATGCCGGCAATCACCACAAGGCTTTTGCAACCAACTTCAACCCCGAAATCAATATCCGCGAAATCACGCAGAACGGACGTTACTACGAGAACGGCCAATGGGTAACCACCAAACCGCTCGAAATTCACAAGGACCTGACTTATCCCAACATCGGTCCGCGCGATTCGTACCTGCTCTACCACGAGGAGCTGGAATCACTGGTGAAGAATTTCCCTACCATTAAGCGTGCACGCTTCTGGATGACTTTCGGACAGGAATATCTTACTCACTTGCGCGTCATTCAGAACATTGGTATGGCCCGCATCGATGAGGTAGACTACAACGGAGTAAAAATTGTTCCTCTTCAGTTCCTCAAGGCCGTACTTCCCAATCCGCAAGACTTGGGCGAAAACTACGAAGGCGAAACATCCATCGGCTGCCGCATCCGTGGTCTGAAAGATGGAAAAGAACGCACTTACTACGTGTACAACAACTGTAGTCACCAAGCCGCCTACAAGGAAACCGGCATGCAGGGTGTCAGCTACACAACGGGCGTACCGGCCATGATTGGTGCCATGATGTTCCTGAAAGGTATTTGGAAGAAGCCGGGAGTATGGAATGTCGAAGAATTCGACCCTGACCCATTCATGGAACAACTCAACAAACAAGGTCTGCCCTGGCACGAAGTAATCGACGGCGACTTGGAGCTCTAAAACCAACAGTTAGCGGTTAGTGGTAAACGGTTAGTACGAATGCTGCCAACCATTTACCACTAATCATTAACCATTAACCACTAACCATTAACCACTAACCATTAACCACTGACCAAATGAATGTAGGAGACAAAGCTCCCGAAATATTGGGAACTAACGAGAAAGGCGAGGAAATCCGCCTGAGCAACTACCAAGGAAAGAAAATCGTTCTCTACTTCTACCCCAAAGACAGCACATCGGGCTGCACCGCCCAGGCCTGCAACCTGCGCGACAACTACGATGAATTGCGCAAGGCCGGTTATGAAGTAATCGGTGTAAGTGTCGACAGCGAAAAGTCGCACCAAAAGTTCATCGAAAAGAACAACCTGCCTTTCACGCTTATTGCCGACACTGACAAGAAGCTGGTAGAGGAATTTGGGGTTTGGGGTGAAAAGAGCATGTACGGACGCAAGTACATGGGTACTTTCCGCACTACTTTCATCATCAACGAAGAGGGAGTGATAGAACGCATCATCGGCCCTAAGGAAGTAAAGACCAAGGACCATGCGGCACAAATTCTCTAAATCTCCGCTCTCTCCAAGAACTACTTAATATAAAAAGACAAATGGCTAAGAAAGACGAACTCAACTTTGAAGGCGAAGCTACAGGCCCCAACAGCGAAAAGCTGAAAGCCCTGCAAGCCGCCATGGACAAAATAGAAAAGAGCTTTGGAAAAGGCTCCATCATGAAAATGGGCGATGACAACATAGAGCCCGTCGAAGTTATCCCAACCGGCTCCATCGGGCTGAACGTAGCCCTGGGGGTAGGCGGTTATCCACGAGGCAGAATCATTGAAATCTATGGTCCTGAATCTTCTGGTAAGACTACCCTGGCCATACATGCCATTGCCGAAGCGCAGAAGACCGGCGGTATTGCGGCTTTCATTGATGCCGAGCACGCTTTTGACCGATTCTACGCAGCCAAGCTGGGTGTTGACGTGGACAACCTCTTCATCTCTCAGCCCGACAACGGAGAACAAGCACTCGAAATTGCCGAACAGCTGATACGCTCGTCGGCTATCGACATTATTGTAGTTGACTCAGTAGCCGCATTGACTCCGAAGGCCGAAATCGAGGGCGACATGGGCGACAACAAGGTAGGCTTGCAGGCCCGACTGATGTCTCAGGCACTGCGCAAGCTGACTTCTGCTGTCAGCAAGACACGCACTACCTGTATCTTCATCAACCAGCTGCGCGAGAAGATTGGCGTTATGTTCGGCAATCCCGAAACAACCACCGGTGGTAATGCACTGAAGTTCTACGCATCTGTCAGACTTGACATCCGCGGCGGTCAGCCTATTAAGAACGGTGACGAAATCATCGGCAAGCAGACCAAGGTAAAGGTTGTAAAAAACAAGGTGGCTCCTCCCTTCCGCAAAGCCGAGTTCGACATCATGTTCGGCGAAGGCATCTCTCGCACGGGAGAAATCATCGACTTGGGTGTAGAACTGGGCATCATCAAGAAGAGCGGTTCATGGTTCAGCTACAATGACACCAAGCTGGCTCAGGGACGCGACGCTGCCAAGCAAGTCATTGCCGACAACCCCGAACTGGCAGAAGAACTGGAAGCACTTATCTTTGAAGAACTGAAGAAAGAAAAATAAGGCAGGCCAACAGCCCTTGCCCACATAAAAGAAGAACGGAACCGGTATGGCGTTGGACGCCTGTCAGTTCCGTTCTTTTTTTATCCTTATTCAGGCTGAAGGCAAAACTGCGGAAAGAAAAAATAAAGCTGCAAAAGAAAAGAGACAAACGCCCTAGACAAACTTCAAACAAGCCCGTACTCAGCGCATCACCCGTCCCGCCTTGTTACCTTGCATCAGATTCTCTACCTCTTCTACCGACACTTGGTTGAAGTCACCGTACACCGTATTCTTCAGTGCCGAAGCCGCTAAGGCAAAGTCCAGTGCCTTCTGGTCATTGTCGGGGTAGGCTATCAACCCATATATCAACCCGCCCACAAAGGCATCACCGGCTCCTACCCGGTCTACCTCATGCTCAATGTCATAGATACCCGTATGCTTCAGGCTACCATCGGAATAAAGCACGGCAGCCAGCAGGTTGTGATTGGAAGTTATGGAGTTGCGGAGTTCCAGGAATATCTTCCGGCAACGGGGCACCAGTCTTGCCACCTGTCGACCATAGTCTTCGAACGCAGGCAGATTGTCCTGAAACGACGTATCCTCTTCGGTCGTTGCCTTGAAACCAACCGGCTTCACCCCCAGAATCTCCAGATATTCCGGTTCGGCACCAAACAGCACGTCGCTATACGCCACGAGCGGCTGCATCACCTCGGCCGCCGTACGTCCATAGTTCCACAGCTTCTTACGGAAATTCAGGTCGCAGGAAATAACCAGTCCCATGCGGTGCGCCGTCTCAATGGCCTCGCGACAAGCATCGGCCCCGTCCTGTGACAAGGCGGCTGCTATGCCCGACCAATGAAACCAGCCCGCATCGGCCAGCACGTGTTCCCAGTCTATCATGCCCGGTTTCAAGGTAGCAAATGCCGACCCGTCGCGGTCGTACACCACGTTAGAGTTGCGGAAAGCCGCTCCTGCCTCCAAATAGTAAAGTCCCATGCGCTTGCCACCAAACACAATACCCTCTGTGCCCAGTCCGTTGGCACGCAGCGAAGCTATGCAGGCACGCGCCACCGCATTGTCGGGCAGACGAGTGACAAACTCAGTAGGAACGCCGAAGTTTGCCAATGACACAGCCACATTGGCCTCACTGCCGCCAAACGTAGCCACCAGTTGCCCCGCCTGCGAGAAGCGCTGAAAAGAAGGAGTGGTCAATCTCAGCATCACCTCACCAAAGGTCACCACTTTCTTGTACTTTAGAATTCGTTCGTTGTCCATTTATCTGCTATTTTGTATTATTATAATCTTGTTTGTTGTCTCATCATCCATTCCTGCATCCGCTTGTCCGAGCTGCAAGTTGCCGAACCGATATTCTACAGATACACAACATCTTATTCGGATTAAAGCGAAAATAAAGTCTGTAACGAGGCCTTATTCTGCCCGTTATTCTTATGCAAAAATACGAGCAAAAGAACAAGACAGTGTATTTATTTAAGGATTTTAGCAAAAGAAATGCGTCGTTCGTCTCAATCTCCTGAACATCACATATTCAATTCCTTTACACCTCATGGCACAAGCAAGCAAACTATTTACTACATTTGCAACCACACTAATAGAAACGTATGAAAAAAAGATACCTACAACTGTTGCTGCTGGTCACACTGGCCATGCCCTTCCTGGCGTCGTGCGGAGTAAACCGCTGGGAAGAATACTATCCGCTGACACAAAGAGACATGTGGATTGACAGCCTGATGCGGGAAGAATACCTGTGGTACAAGGACATACCCTCGTCTGAAAGCCTGAACTACTTCAGCGAACCCGCCACCTTCCTCAACAGCCTGCTTTCATCGCTCGACGACGGATACTCGCGCATCGACTCACTCTACGATGTGCCCGAGACAGGCTATGGCTTCGACTATACCCTCTATTCGATAGCCGACAACGACACGGCCTATAATGCCTTGGTCACCTACATCATGCCTGGCTCACCGGCCGAAGAAGCCGGACTGAAACGGGGCGAATGGATAATGATGGTGGACAACGAATACATCACCAAAAAGAATGAGACCATACTGACCGAAGGCACAGCCAAGAAACTGCTTGTAGGCACCTACGACGAAACGACCGATGAGGAAGGCGAGACCGTGGGATTCGTCAAGGCCGACCGGGAAACTCAACTACCGACCACACGCGACATACAGGACAAAGACATTCCTGTCTGCCAGGTACTTGAACAAAACGGCAAACACATAGGCTACATGCTCTACAATACCTTCAGCCCCGACAACGCCGACGAGGTGAAACAATACGCCCAGCAGTTCAAGGATAGCAATGTTAGTGACGTTGTACTTGACCTGCGCTACAACGCAGGCGGAGACATGGAAAGTGTGGAGCTGATGGCAGCCATACTGGCACCTGCCAACCAAATGGGCAATGCGCTGGCACAACTGAAATACAGCGATAAGAAAAGCACCAAAGACCGCACCCTCACACTGGACGAATCCCTGCTGCAAGGTACGGCCAACCTGGGTCTGACACGTCTCTACGTACTGACCAGCACCACCACGGCCGGTGCTTCCGAGATGCTGATAAATTGTCTCAAACCATACATGGACGTTTTCATCGTGGGCGAAAAGACAAAAGGACAGACCGTTGCCACCGAACCATTCTGTTCGCAAAAGCACAGCTACTGCTTGCGACCGGTAGTGTGCGAAGTGTTCAATGCTCAGGGTACAGCCGACTACGCTTCAGGTTTCACCCCCGACGAACAGGTCGGCAGCCTGAGCAACCTGGCTACCGTATTGCCATTCGGCGATCCCAACGAAACTTTGCTGGCTAAAGCCATTGCCTTGATAAATGGCGAAACTACTCCTGACGAAAACGTACAGACCAGGCTGAGCCGAAATATGACAGCCGTGAAACACGTCAACACACGCCGTCACTTCAGCACCGGGCTCCGCATGAACTAACACCAATATGTCATGAAGCTGCATAGCATCGCCAACCAGCTCACCATCTGTCTGTTGTTGCTCTGCACTGTGTCTGCTTGCAACGACGAACCGAAGGCATCTACGGTAAATGGCTGGGCGATGCCTGGCCCTATCTGATGCAGCGCCTGTCGCCTATCGATAACGAAGAAAGCACGGAACGTACTGACTACACTTATCAATTGGACACCAACGGCATAGTGACCGGTTGCGTAGTCCAGACCACCAGCTACGGCCAAAGTTATCGACAAAGCTATACCTACAATCTAAACTGAGCCCACCCTGAATCCTATGGCATTCAGGGTAAGTGATGCGAGAGGATTCAGGGGTATGAATCCTATGGCATTCAGGGTAGGTGATGCGAGGGGATTCAAGGGTATGAATCCTATGACATTCAGGATAGGTGACGAGAGGGGATAACAAAAAGGACATGCCCCGCAAGGCATGTCCCTCCTATAAATACCGCAACCAATCTATTATTATCGCCATTCCGGCTACATCCTTATACCAAGTGAGCAATCCATTCTTCGCGCTCGCCGGGCAGCAAGTCGATGACGGGTATTTCGACCATCGTGTAGCAACCGGGCTGTTGGCGCATGGCAGCACGAGCCACACAAACCAGTACCTGTGCAGTCAGCGCCGGGTTGTTAATGCGCATGTTGAACTCGAAGAGCTGGTTCTGTGTTTTGCCAGAAACACCCTTGCGTGTCAGGTTTACACCGTGTCCCATGTCAAGCAAAGCATCTACACTGGGCACTTCCTTCACGTGCGTCTCGTCGTTCACAAAGTAAGGGTCAGCCTTGATGGCGGCAGCCACCTGCTCCAGCTTGTAACCGTCTTTCAGTTCCACATATACCATGCGTCGATGAATGCCGGTTCCGGTAGGAATCGTCATAGACAATGCAGCCTTTACACCCTCAATGGCTTTCACGGCTACAGTGTGTCCCATACTCATACCAGGACCAAAGTTGGTGTAAGTAATGCCCTTGGGAGCGATAGCCTCAAGCAGTGTACGCACTACCGAGTCACTTCCCGGATCCCAACCGGCCGAGATGATAGATACCGTATTGTGAGCCTTGGCTTCAGCATCTAGCGTACGACGCAGGGCAGGAATGCCGGTGTGAATATCAAAGCTGTCTACGGTATGGATTCCCAGTGCCAGAATTTCCTTGGCATACTTTTCCACGCTGCGTGTCGGAGTACACAAGATGGCTACGTCTACCTGGTCCAGTTCCTTTATATCTTTCACTACCGGATATGCACTCAGTTCAGCCGGACGGTTTTCTGCTCCGGCACGACGTACAACACCTGCTATTTCAAAGTCGGGCGCTGCCTGCAACGCCTCCAACACATAGTGTCCTATATTGCCATAACCAACGATGGCAGCTCTTACTTTTTTCATCTTTTATTCTATATTTAGTTATCAGTTTTCTGTATATTGGCTGCAAAAGTAGTCTTTTTTCTGTTATTACTCCACAATCTACAGCAATGATTACAGAGATTAACACAGATTTAGAAACTTATTCCGGCCGGGTCAGAGAAATAAACAAAGATTCCGGCAAAAGGTTCATGGAGCACATACAATATTCTGCTACGAACTACGTTATATAAACATTATGATAGAATATCTCAGGGGCGGACTTGCCGAGCTTAGCCCGGCAACCGCAGTAATCGATTGTAACGGTGTGGGCTATGCGGCCAGCATATCGCTCAACACCTATGCTGCCATTCAAGGCAAGAAGGAATGTAAACTCTATATCTACGAAGCCATCCGCGAAGACGCCTACCAGCTCTATGGATTTGCCGACAAGCAGGAGCGTGAATTGTTTCTGCTGCTGATTTCCGTATCGGGCATTGGCGGCAACACGGCACGCATGATTCTCTCGGCCCTCTCGCCGGCCGAACTGGTGAACGTCATCAGCTCGGAGAACGCCAACCTGCTGAAGACCGTGAAAGGTATTGGGCTGAAGACGGCACAACGCATCATCGTAGACCTGAAAGACAAGATAAAGACCACTACCGTAACCGCAACGGCTACAGGCATGAGCGGCAGCCTGCTGACACCGGCCAATGCCGAAGTGCAGGAAGAAGCCATCGAAGCACTCACCATGCTGGGATTTGCCCAGGCACCCTCGCAGAAGGTGGTACTGGCCATTCTGAAAGAAACCCCCGACGCACCGGTAGAACAGGTCATCAAGGCAGCCCTCAAGCGACTGTGACAGTTGTCGGCCTTGTCCTTATATCTATATCCACCCGTTTTGCCAAGCATGCTAAACTGACATATCGTTGATGAAGTCCATACGGAAGTTCCATATTGTCCTGCTCTTGCTGTTGTGTCTTGCCACGGGCAATTTCCAAGCCGTGGGACAAGAAACAACGACACCGCTGACATTGCCCGGCGACACGCTGAAAGCCGGACAGCTGCGGATGCCCGACAATATCCGTACGGTAGTGGAATACGATGCCAAGAACCGTGTCTACCTCATCCGCCGCAAGTTGGGCGACATCGACCTGGAGGTACCAAGGCTGATGACCGAACAAGAATACCTGGACTGGACCATGCGCCAGTCCATGCAGTCTTACTACCGGCAGAAGAACGGTGAAGAGGCAGGCAAGAAGAAAGATGAATTCGACTTCCTCGACATGAAGTTCGACCTGGGTCCGGCCGAGAAAATCTTCGGACCCGGCGGTGTGCAAATCAAGACGCAAGGTAGTGCCGAACTGAGCTTCGGTGTCAACTACAAGAACGTGAAGAACCCGTCGCTGCCCGAGAGCCAACGCAAGACGTGGGGCTTTGACTTCGACGAGAAGGTGAATGTCAATGTCAACGGAAAAGTGGGCGACAAGGTGGACATGAACATGAACTACAACACCGACGCCACCTTCGACTTCGACACCAAGCAGCTGAAACTGAAATACGAGGGCAAAGAAGACGAAATCATCAAGCTGATAGAGGCGGGCAACGTGAGCCTGACCAG
This sequence comes from uncultured Bacteroides sp., assembly GCA_900553815.1. Lineage (GTDB taxonomy): Bacteria > Bacteroidota > Bacteroidia > Bacteroidales > Bacteroidaceae > Bacteroides. The sequence goes on along the minus strand of USEY01000006.1, from coordinate 71,283 downwards.
TAATAACTCGCTGATAAAGGGTGCCTCTACCCTCTTCGGCCTGCGCACCGACCTGCAATTTGGCAAACTGAAACTACAGACCGTCATCAGCCAGCAGGAAAGCGAGTCGAAGACCGTCACCAGCAAGGGCGGCGTACAGACTACCAGCTTCGACTTCCAGGCCGACAACTACGAGGAGAACCGCCACTTCTTCCTGGCCCATTACTTCCGCGACACTTACGACAAGAGCATGGCGCAGCTACCCAACATTCTGTCGGGCGTCACCATCAACCGCATCGAGGTGTGGGTAACCAACAAGCGGGGCAACTACGACAACCCGCGCAACATCGTAGCCTTCACCGACCTGGGCGAAGCCTTCCACATCGACAACCCGACTTGGCAGGGCGGTGGCGTGCCGGGTAATCCCTCGTCCACGCTCAACGCTCCGGCCAACAGCTCTAATACGCTGTACCAGCAGATGACCACCGCCTATGCCGCCGCCCGCGACATCAGCCAGGTCAACAGCACGCTCGGTGCCATTCCCGGCATGGAAGGCGGCGTGCAGTACGAGAAAATAGAGAATGCCCGCCTGCTCTCCTCGTCAGAATATACGCTCAACACCAAGCTCGGTTACCTGTCGCTCAAACAGGCGCTGCAGCCCGACGAAGTGCTGGCCGTTGCCTTTGAGTACACGTTGGGCGGCCGCAGCTACCAGGTGGGTGAATTTTCGTCGGATATCAAAGACAACACCCAAAGCCTTTATGTCAAACTGCTGAAGAACACGTCGAACAGTCCGGGCGACGGCTGCTGGGACCTGATGATGAAGAACGTCTACAGCCTCAACGCCTACTCCGTGCAAAAGGAAAGCTTTCAGCTCAACATTACCTACCAGAGCGACACCACCGGCGTCTACCTGCGTTATCTGCCCGAAGGCAAGATAGCCAAGACGCCCCTTATCCGCGTATTGGGACTGGACCGCCTGAACAGTCAGAACCAGGTAGGCGCCGACGGATTCTTCGACTTCGTGGACGGCTACACCATCAATGCCACCGACGGACGCATCTTCTTCCCCGTGGTCGAGCCTTTCGGCAGCTACCTGCGCCAGCAGATAGGCAACGACCAACTGGCCGACAAGTATGTGTTTCAGGAACTCTATGACTCGACCCGTACCGTGGCACAGCAAACGGCCGAGAAGAACAAGTTCCGTCTGACGGGTGAGTTCCGGGCATCCAACGCCAACGAAATCAACCTCGGCGCCATGAACATCCCGCAAGGGTCGGTTCGTGTCACCGCAGGCGGCGTCACCCTGACCGAGAACGCCGACTACACCGTGGATTACACACTGGGTATCGTCACCATCCTGAACCAGAACATCATCGACGCCGGCACGTCTATCAGCGTTGACCTGGAGAGCAATACGCTTTACAACATGCAACGCAAGACCATGATGGGCATGAACTTCAGCTATGACTTTACGCGCAATTTCCAGCTGGGCGGCACGCTGATGCACCTCAGCGAGAAAGCACTGACAAGCAAGGTGAACATGGGCGACGAACCCATCAACAATACACTCTGGGGACTGAACGCCTCGTGGAAGACGCAAAGCCAATGGCTCACCGACATGCTGGACAAGCTGCCGTTTGTAGACGCCACCGCTCCCAGCAGCCTCAACTTCACCGCCGAGTTTGCCCACCTCATACCCGGACACGGCAGCGGACTGCAACAGGACGCCTCCTACGTGGACGACTTTGAGAGTACGCAAAACGGCATCGACCTGAAGCAGCCCTCGTACTGGATGCTCGCCTCCACGCCCTATAACTCATCGTCCTCTTCCCTGTTTCCCGAGGCATCGCTCAGCAACAACATCGACTACGGTAAGAACCGCGCCCTGCTGGCCTGGTACTTCATTGACGGCATATTTACCCGCCGCAACTCCTCGCTGACGCCGGCCCACATCAAGAACGACCTCGACCAGCTCAGCAACCATTACGTGCGCGAAGTCTACGAGCAGGAGTTGTTTCCAAACCGTGAGACAGCCTATCAGGAAACGGCAGCCATCAACGTACTCAACATGGCCTACTACCCGCAGGAACGTGGTCCCTACAACCTGGACACAAACCTGAACTCAGACGGAACCCTGCGCAACCCCGAACGCCGCTGGGGCGGCATGATGCGCAAGCTGGAGACAAGCGACTTCGAAACGGCCAACATCGAATACGTGTCCTTCTGGCTGCTCGACCCCTTCATCTACGACGAGGAAGCAGGTACTACCGCCGACGCAGGCGGCTACCTGTACATCAACCTGGGCGAGGTGTCGGAGGACATTCTGAAAGATGGCAAAAAATTCTTTGAGAACGGACTGCCCACCGACGGCGACCTGACGCGGACGGAAGAGACCGTATGGGGCCGCGTGCCCCGCGACCGAAGCGTGGTCTACGCCTTCGACACCAGCAGCGGAACGCGCCGCCTGCAAGACGTGGGCCTCAACGGACTGAGCACCGAAGACGAGCGTGGCTTCAGCACCTACAACGACTACCTGAACAAGGTGCAGGCCATCGTAAGCCCTGACGCCTACACACGCTTCTACGACGACCCCGCTGCCGACAACTACCACTACTTCCGCGGCACCGACTACGACCAGGAAGAGCGTTCCATACTCGACCGCTACAAATACTACAACAATACGGAGGGAAACTCCACCACCTCGGAAGACTCGCCCGAACGCTACGACATCTCGGCCAAGACAACCCCTGACGTGGAAGACATCAACCAGGATAATACCCTCAACGAGAACGAGAAGTATTACCAATACCGCATCAGCCTGCGCCCCTCGGACCTGAAAGTCGGCGAGAACTACATCACCGACAAGCGCACGGTGAACGTACACCTGCGCAACGGCAACCGCGAGGAGGTAACCTGGTACCAGTTCAAGGTGCCGGTGCGCAGCGGTGAAGCCATCGGAAACATCAAGGACTTCAAGTCCATCCGCTTCATGCGCATGTTCCTGACGGGATTCAGCCGCCCCGTGGTGCTGCGCTTTGCCACGCTGGAACTGGTGCGCGGCGAATGGCGCACCTATACTGACGCGCTGACCAACGGCTCCGTCGCCTCCTCAGCCACGCTTGATGTCTCGGCCGTCAACATCGAGGAGAATGCCGACCGCACCCCCGTGAACTACCTGCTGCCGCCGGGCATCAGCCGCGTCATCGACCCCGGCCAGCCTCAACTGCGCCAAGAGAACGAGCAGGCCCTCAGCCTGAAGGCCGACGGCCTGGCACCGGGCGATGCCCGCGCCGTGTACAAGAACACCAGTATGGACATGCGCCAATATAAACGCCTGCAAATGTTTGCCCACGCCGAGGCCCTGCCCGACCTGCGCTACGACCCGCAGGACGGTGAACTGAGCGTATTCATACGCCTGGGCTCCGACTATCGCAGCAACTACTACGAGTACGAGATTCCGCTGACGCTCACGCCCCACGGCACCTACAGCGGCAGTGCCGGCCAGCTCGCCATCTGGCCCACGGACAACAACCTCGACATCGACCTGTCGCTGCTTACTGACGTGAAGCGCAACCGAAACCGCCTGAAAGACACGCCCAACAGTGGCATCAGCTACGGCAAGCTCTACTCGGAGTACGACGCCGAGCATCCGGCCAACCGCGTCAGCGTCATCGGCAATCCCTCCCTGGCCGAGGTGAAGACCATCATGATAGGCATACGCAACAACGCCCGCTCCACGAAATCCGTCGAGGTGTGGGTCAACGAGCTGCGCCTTACAGAGTTCAATGAAGAGGGAGGCTGGGCCGTGCAAAGCAACCTGAACTTGCAGCTGTCGGACGTCGCCACCGTAAACATGGGCGCCCACTATGAGACGGCCGGCTTCGGCGGCTTGGAGCAAAGCGTGAGCGAGCGCCGGATGGACGACTACCTGCAATACAACTTCGCCACCTCCTTTGACCTGGGCCGCTTCCTGCCCAAGCAGCTGAAACTGTCAGCACCCATCTACTACTCCTACTCCAAGGAGCAGACCACGCCCAAGTACAACCCGCTGAACAAGGACATGCTGCTGGACGACGCGCTCAGCGCACTCAGCAGCGACCGCGACCGTGACTCACTGATGAACATTGCCCGCGAAGTGACCACCTACCGCAACTTCAGCCTCAGCAACATGCGGCTGGGCATACAAAGCAAACGGCCCATGCCCTACGACCCGGCTAACTTCAGCTTCAGCTACGCGCACTCCAAGCGGCACAACCAAGGCAGCACCACCGCCTACGAGAATGAAACCGACTGGCAAGGCTCCATGAGCTATAACTTCGCGCCCGTATACAAGCCCTGGGAGCCCTTTAAGGGCATCAAAAGCAAGTCGCCCTGGCTCAAGCTGCTGAAAGAGATGGACATCAACTGGCTGCCGCAGAGCATTGCCTTCAACACCGACCTGAGCCGCCACTACTACGAGTTGCAGCTGCGCGACATGGAGGCCCTGACCGCAGGCGCCAGCAGTGGCATGCCCACCGGCGACGGTACGGAGGGAATACCCGTGTCCTTCGCCAAGGAATTCCTGTGGAACCGCGACTTCGCCCTGCGCTGGGACCTGACCAAAAACCTCCAGATGAATTTCACCAGCGCCACGCACGCCGAGATAGAGGAGCCTTACGGCGTGGTGAACAAGGAACTGTACCCTGACGAATACACCCAATGGAAAGACTCGGTGAAACGCAGCCTGCTCTCGCTCGGCACGCCCATCGACTACCAACAGACCTTCAACCTGAACTACAAGCTGCCCTTCAGCCTGCTGCCCGCCACCGACTGGATTAGCGCCGACACGCGTTTCGCCTCCAGCTACAACTGGGCGCGCGGCGTACTGCTGGCTGACGGCACCGACACCGGAAACACCATCAGCAACCAGCGCAGCATAGACCTGAACGGACGCTTCAACCTGGAAACGCTGTACAACAAAGTGCCCTACCTCAAGCAGGTGAACCGCCGTTTCTCGTCGTCCTACCGCAAGCCCGAGCCCAAGCGCAATGCCAAGAAGCCCAAGACCTACAGCAAGGAGATAACGCTCAAGCCCGACACCACAACCACCATACGTCACAACCTCGGCACCCGCCGCCTGCGCCTGCAAGCCCGCCACCAGGGCAAGAACTACAAGCTGCGCTACAAGGTGATGGACAACAATACGCTGCGCATAGAGAACCGTGACACGGTTCGCATCAAGCTGACTGTCGCCCCCGGCCCCAACATAGAGGACACGCGCTGGTACAAGCTGGGGCAGCACGCCGCGCGCCTGGCCATGAGCATCCGCAACTTCAGCTTCTCCTATCGCAACTCCTACGCCATGACGCTGCCCGGCTTTCTGCCCAGCGTAGGCGACATGTTGGGGCAGAAAAAGAATAATGGCCTGATGGCACCCGGGCTGGACTTCGCCTTCGGCCTGACGGGTGACGGCTACATAGACCGCGCCAGGGAGCGGGGATGGCTGGCAGGCAGCGACTCGGTGGTGAGCCCAGCCAGCACCAACGCACAAGAAGACCTGCAAATGCGCATGACCGTGGAGCCCCTGCGCGACCTGAAGATAGACCTCAACGCCCAGCTGACCCGCAACAACAGCCGCGAGATACAGTTCATGTTTGACAATGCCCCCGAAACACGCAGCGGTAATTTCAGCATGACCATCATCAGCATCCGCACGGCCTTCGAACGCCACAGCGCCGGCAACGGCTACCGCTCGCAAAGCTTCGAGCGTTTCCTCAGCAACCTCGACGTGGTGCGAGACCGTGTCGAAGCCCAATACACCGGCGCCCAATACCCCGTAGGCAGCAACCTGGCCGGACAGACATTCGACCCCGCCAACGGCACAGTGGACCGATACTCGCCCGACGTCATGATACCCGCCTTCCTGGCAGCCTACACCGGCCGCGACGCCAGCAAGGTGGGGCTGGACCTGCTGCCCGGCCTGCTGTCGCTCATGCCCAACTGGAGCATCACCTACAGCGGCCTGAGCAAGCTCCCGTGGGTAAAGAAGCACTTCCGCAGTGTCAACCTGAATCACGCCTATCGCAGCACCTACAGCGTGGGCAGCTACAACACCTTCCAAAGCTTCATGAGCTACATGGGCGACCTGGGCTTTGTGGAAGACGTCCTGACCGGCAACCCCGTGCCCTCTACCCGGTTCGACATCGGCTCGGTATCCATCAACGAACAGTTCGCCCCGTTCTTCGGCATCGACCTGAGCCTGAAGAACGGCATGACGGCCAAGGCCGAGTATCGCAAGACCAGGGTGCTGACACTGAGCACTACGGCGTTGCAGATTGTGGAGACAAGTTCTGACGACCTCGTGCTGGGGCTGGGATACAAGATAAACAACTTCCGCATAGGCGGCAGCAGGCGCAATGTGAAAAACAGCAAGTCGCTGGTGACCAACGACCTGACCCTGCGTGCCGACGTGTCGCTGCGCAGCCAGTCGGCCCTGTGCCGCGACATACAGACGGGCCTGACGCAGGCCACGACGGGCAACCGTGCGCTGAAAATCTTGTGCACGGCCGACTACAACCTGAGCCGCATGCTGACCCTGCGCCTCTACTATGACCGTCAGCAAGACACGCCGCTCATCTCGTCGAGCTCCTATCCGGTAGTGACGTCCGACTTTGGTGTCACGCTCAAATTCTCGCTCAACCGATAACAGACAGATATAGAAGATATGAAAACCAACCTCATGACCCTGAACGACTGGCGACAGGCCAACCAACGCCCGCGCCCCTGCCCCACCGACAACTGGTACCTGGACTTTGCCCACCGCCTGCTGCCCCGGCTGGAAGCCTCACCTTTCATTGACGACCGCGCCCAGGCTGCCCGTGCCGCCCTGATGCTGGCCTGCTACCTGCAAGACGCCATCGGGCAACAGGGCGGCTGGAAGGCGTTTGCCGACGCCTATCGTGCACTCTATGGCAGGCCCCTGCCCTTCTACCACTGCGGCGCAGACTATGTGGACGATGAGATAAACCCGGAAGACGTGTGCCTGGTGCTGTGGCGGGTCAAGTCAGTGCCCGAAGGCAAACAGGCCGGAAGCTATACCATCTGCGACCCTTTCCAGCCGCAACTGCTCGGCCTGGCGCAGGAAATATATGCCTTGATGGACGAAGCTTTCGAGCAGGCGCCCATCGCTCCCCTGCCATCCGGCTCCGGCTGGTTCCTCTCGCCACAGCAACTGCAAATAGTCTCGTCGCCACTGCCCGGCCCTGCCGCACTGGCACGACCTGACTCCGACGCAGCCCGCTGCCTGGCCCACAGTGGCGGGCACGAGTTGCTCTACTTCCCCACCTACGGACAGTTGAAACGCTTCTTTGTGGACGTTTTGCAATGGCGCGATACGCCCGAGGCCACCTTTGCCGACCTGGCCGAAGCCGACAGTTTTGTGGTCTATGCCAACGCCAAGGGCATGCTGCTGGCGCCCGAGGTGGGCTTTGCGTTTAGCGACGAGCGAAACGAAGCCTACAGCAGTGAGCGTGCCCAACGCGAAGCCTACCGTCTCTTCTGCGAGCCTGGGGCGTGCCCGTTCGACCTCCTGAAGTATGCCATGGCTCATGGCCTGTTGCCCGACGCCGCCCTGCCCTTTGCCAACGGCCGTCAACTGCTGCTCGACAACTGGGACTTCCTTTGCCGTTTCTACTTGGGGGAATATTATGAGGGAGACTGACGGAGAAAAATGTGACAGGATAAGGGAATGAACCTGCGTATATACGTAGTTGAAAATACATATATACGCGTTTATAACTGCGTATATACGCCGTTGAAAATACGTATATACGCGTTTGGAACTATGTATACGTGTCGTTAAAACTACGTGAACGTCCGTTTTTAACGACTCGTATACCCCGTTTCAGCGTCCTCTATGGACAGCCCCAAGTATGTCATAGCAAAATGGCAAAGGCTCGCTACATAAATAACTATAAATCATCAGGTTACAATCAATATCAGCAGACCGGCCGGAAAAGGGGCATGGACGTGGTAAAAACTGCGTAACTATGTCGTTGAAAACGCGTAAAGACGTCGTTAAAAACGCGTAGTTACGCAGTTTCAACAACATAGTTACGCATTTTCAACGGCGTAGTTACGCAGTTTTAACGACGTAGTTACGCAGTTTTAACGGCATCAAGGCGTAGTTTTACCTCCCTGTACGCCCAATTTTCCACGCATAAAGAAAGCGGGTGAAACAGATTGATTTCCGATTCAATCCGTTTCACCCGCTAATGTTGTACGGGAGTACTTAGAGTTCTATGATGGACTCTTCGCAGATGGTCAGCTTCTCCAGCCCTTCGGCACCGACTGCCCACGAGTTTTCAATGCCCACGGGGCCTACGCCCGGCAGCACAATCTTGGGTTCGAGGGCGAATACCATGCCGGGCTCCAACTCCTGCTTCATGCGGGGAGCAATGACGGGAGCCTCGTTGATTTCCAGTCCTATGCCGTGACCGATGAACTTGGCTTTCTGTCCCACACCCATGAAGTAGTCGGCCATGCCGGCCCGTGTCACCATGTCGATGGCCTTATTGTAGAGGTCTTCGCACACCACGCCCGGTCGTGCCATGTCGGCTATGGCGTCTTGAATGTCCAGGCACAGCTGGTGGGCGTCGTAGGCTTGCTGCGGCAAGCGGCCTATGGAGAAGACGCGGCTCATGTCGCCCATGTATCCGTAGAAGTTACCGCCCAGGTCCACCATCAGGCTCTGCCCTTCCTGCAGGGGCGTATTGTTGGCTCCGCCCGGCAGTGCGGGGTCCATGCCTTCGCCGCCCAGGGCAAAGTCGTAGGGCGAGGGTGCGGCTGCGTTGTCGCCGGCCAGCAGGCTTCCCATGAATATCTCCATGCTCTGACCGAATACGCGGAAGATGCCCAAGTTGCCTTCAAGGCGCATCAGTCGCTCTATCTCGATGGAGAGCTCGCGGTCGGTCATGCCCGGACGGTAGACTGCAGGTATCTGGGCGTAGGCCTTGGCGTGTGCCAGACCGGAACGGCGGAAAAGTTCAATCTCCAGCTTGGTCTTCACGCTGCGTGCCTGTCTCACCAGTGCGCTGCCGCAGGGCAGTACCTCGGCCGACGGGAAGCAGGCGGCCAGGCGACGGTATTCGTTGAACGACAGCTCATCGCCCTCCAGCATCAGGCGCTGGGGCAGCGGCAAGCCCTGCTCGGTCAGCAGGTCGGGCAGCTGTTCGGGCTTGCGGATGGGGCGTATATGTTCGCCCTCGATGTTGTTGGGCCGTTTAATGAAGAGTCGGGCCGGGTCGTTGAGCGGCAAGTAGAGGTATCCGCTCACCACCTGGCCGTAGGTATAAATCAAATTCACGTTGCACGTAAACAGGGCGGCATCGATGCCCTGCTGCGCCATGAGTACGCGTATTTTGTCGCGTCTCTGTTTCAGTTCGGGTAATAGCATATTCTTACGTTCTTATGATTCCGGCTACAAACTTACGGAAAAATAGCTGGAATGCCCCAAGAATGGAAAAGAAATCAGGAGAGCGGTGCAGAAAGACGGCACGGTAAGAACAAATAATTTTTATATTCACGATATTGGATGATGATAAGAACGCCTTCCCTGCCGCATCTCCTGATAGTAGACAATGAGTTTAGATTTAGTATGCGGTGCAAAGGAAAGCATTTCCGGTCAGACGCCGGTGTCCTATTCTTCGTCCAAAGGGGTCTATATGGCGGACGGCTGACAGAAAGGACAATATCGGTTACGTATGGAACAAACGCGCCCCGTGGCGGCTGGACATGAAAAGAGTGGCAGGCTGCCCGCCACGATGGTCTCATGGCTGGCGGCTTGCCACTCCTTATGGCTGGGCCGGGCTGGCTTATTTCAGTCCCTGTGCCAGCAGGTAGCGCTCGGCCTCGATGGCGGCCTTGCATCCACTGGCTGCGGCAGTGATGGCCTGACGATAGTGCGGGTCGGCCACGTCGCCGGCGGCAAATACGCCCGGCACGTTGGTGCGCGGCGTGCCTGCTTCGGTCTGAATATAGCCCGTTTCGTCGGTCTGCAGGTATGGTTTGAAGATGTCAGAGTTAGGCTGATGGCCGATAGCCAGGAAGAAGCCGTCGATGGCCTTGTCATAGCGCTCCTCGTCGGGCTGGCCCATGCGCTTTACCAGATGGACGCCTTCCACACCTCCCTCGCCGTAGAGGCCTACGGCATTGTGCTCAAACAGGACTTCGATTTTCTCGTTATTCAGCACGCGCTCCTGCATGATCTGTGAGGCACGCAGATAGGGCTTGCGCACAATCAGGTATACTTTCGATGCCAGGCTGGCCAGGTAGGTGGCCTCCTCGCAGGCCGTGTCGCCGCCGCCCACTACGGCTACCACTTTCTTGCGGTAGAAGAAGCCGTCGCACGTGGCACAGGCGCTGACGCCAATGCCGGCATATTTCTTTTCGTCTTCCAAGCCCAGGTATTTGGCCGTGGCTCCGGTGGCAATGATGAGCGAGTCGGCTTCCACCACCTTCTCGTCGTCAATGGTTATGCGGTAGGGAGCCTGGCTGAGGTCGGCGGCCGTAGCCACGCCAAAGCGCAGGTCAGCACCGAAGCGTGCAGCCTGCTTGCGCAGGTCGTCCATCAGTTGGGGGCCGCTGATGCCTTCGGGATAGCCCGGGAAGTTTTCCACGTCGGTGGTGGTGGTCAGCTGTCCGCCCGGCTGCAAGCCTTCGTAGAGGACCGGTGCCAGATTGGCGCGTCCGGCATAGATGGCGGCCGTATATCCGGCCGGGCCTGAGCCTATAATCAGGCACTTTACTCTTTCTGTTTCCATATCTGTAGGTTATATTGTAGTTAATACTATCTCAAGTCCACGACTTCGGCCGTGGGATATTTCTTTTTGTCGAAAACAAACAGGGCATCCGAATGGTTCAGCCCGGTGGCATATTTGTTTATGGTCACAACGGAGTGTTCGCCGCCGCTGCCCTTCACCTCGATACGCAGTGGCTGGTAATTGTCCTTGCGCACACGCAAAACGATGCGCTGCAAGTGCTCATCGCGTCGGATGGCGTTCAGCACTACCTCGTAGTAGTTTCCCGCACCCGTGCCCATCTGCCAGGTATAGCCTTGCTTGTATATATATAATAATGTATAGGGATTGATGTCGCGCAGCTCTTCGGGTGTAGGCTCGGATATGTTCACTTCGTCGGTAGATGCCAGGTAGCTCCACTGCGTGCGCCCGTCAAACCAGGTGGTGATGCCGTCCGTTTCCAGCAGGAACTTGTCGCCTTTCAGTCTCAGTGTGCCGGCGGTGCTGCCGTCTTGTGTACGGATGGTAAACTCCGCCTTCACTCCTCCGGTAGCACGGAAGGCGGCGGCAGTACGGTCGAGTATGGCCTTTGCATCAGGCTGTGCCGCGAGAGGCAGCACCACACAGCACAACAGGCAAAAGCACCAGTAACGCATTTGATTTTTCATCTTCACCATCATAGTTCAGGATATAGGAGCCGTCTTATTGCAGATTGCTCAGACGGTTCTCCAGGTCTATTTCGTCTACGCAGCACACCTCACGCGGCTTGCTTCCCTGTGTGGGGCCAACGATACCAGCTTTCTCCAGCTGGTCCATGATGCGCCCTGCGCGGTTGTAACCGATGGAGAACTTGCGCTGAATCAGCGACGTCGAGCCTTGTTGGTGCACTACAACCAGTCGGGCAGCATCTTCGAACAGCGGGTCAAGCCTTCCCATGTCCACGTCGCCCAGGTCGCTACCTGCATTCTCATCCACGTACTCCGGCAGGTAGAAGGCAGTAGGATAGCCTTGCTGGCGGGCTATGAACTTCGTTATCTCAGCCACCTCGGGCGTGTCAATGAATGCACACTGCACACGTACCGGGTCCGCACCCTGCAGGAACAGCATATCGCCGCGGCCTATCAGCTGATTGGCTCCCGGTCGGTCGAGGATGGTACGCGAGTCTACCATGGCCGATACGCGGAAAGCAATACGCGCCGGGAAGTTGGCCTTGATGGTACCGGTAATGATGTTGGTGGTAGGACGCTGCGTTGCTATAATCATGTGGATACCCACGGCACGTGCCAGCTGGGCGATACGGGCAATAGGCAGCTCTACGTCCTTGCCTGCGGTCATTATCAGGTCGCCGAACTCGTCGATGACAACCACAATATATGGCATGAACTTGTGCCCCTTTTCGGGATTCAGCTTTCTGTTGATGAATTTCTCGTTATATTCCTTGATGTTGCGCACGTGTGCAGCCTTCAGCAAGTCATAGCGCGTATCCATTTCCACACACAACGAGTTCAACGTCTGCACAACCTTAGTCACGTCTGTAATGATAGGCTCGGCTTCATCGGGCAGCTTGGCAAGGAAGTGATGCTCTATCACGGAGTAAATACTGAACTCTACTTTCTTGGGGTCAACCAGCACGAACTTCAGCTCTGCCGGATGCTTTTTATACAGCAATGAGGTGATGATGGCGTTCAAGCCGACAGACTTTCCCTGTCCGGTAGCACCGGCCACCAACACGTGTGGCATCTTGCAAAGGTCCACCATGAACACCTCGTTGGTAATGGTCTTTCCTAAGGCAATGGGCAAGTCATAGGTAGATTCCTGGAACTTCTTGCTGCCTATGATGCTCTGCCCCGATACAATCTTCGGATTGGAATTAGGCACTTCTATACCGATGGTACCTTTACCCGGTATAGGCGCAATGATACGGATACCCAGCGCCGACAGGCTAAGTGCAATGTCGTCTTCCAGTCCGCGTATCTTGGAGATACGCACACCCTGCTCCGGTGTTATCTCATACAGCGTTACGGTAGGACCTACAGTCGCCTTGATGGAGTTAATCTCAATGCCGAAGCTGCGCAGCGTGCTGACGATTTTATCCTTGTTAGCCTTCTGCTCATCCATGTCGATGGTCGGCTCGGCATTGTCATAGTGCTTCATCAGGTCGAGCGTGGGAAAGTGGTAGTTCTCCAGGTCAAGTCGCGGATTATACGGCTCTTTCTCCGGGCCTTCATACTCTTCGTCATCATTGGACTCCACTTCAAAACCGGGTTCCTTTGCCAGTTTCTTTTCCTCGGCGGGCGAAATCACTTCCGGCTCAGGCGTCTCAATGGTCATGGTCACATCGTCTTCACCCTTTTTTCTGCCTGCTTCGGCATATTTATGGTTGTCGTCCGTCAGGTCCAGCTCCAGTTCCTGCGCAGGACTTTCATTGTCGTTCTCAGACACTTCCGGCGTTTCCTCTTTCTTCTCCTCGCGCTCCTCTGCCCTATTTACCGGTTTGTCGTCCTTTTTGCTCTTGCGTGCAGCGGGTTTCTCTTCTGCCGTCCACGACCTGGTAAAGTCTGCCGGCACTTTTCCTTCTGCTGATTGAGGCTGGGCTTTCTTACGCTTCAGGAAGTTCAATGCAAACAACCCGCGCAACCAGATAATAGTACGTGCACTGAAGTAAATGAAGAAGCAAATAGCCGTAAGAAGCAGAATCATCCACACACCTGGCACACCGACTTGCGACACCAGCCAATTGCTGACATTATAGCCGTGCATACCTCCCAGATAGATAAACGAATCCTTATACTGGTCGACAAACACGAAGCCAAAGAAGATGGAGAACCATATCAGCAGCAGCGAGCAACCGATGAACCATCGCCATAGGCGCACCTTGCGTACACGCATCAACTTCAAACCGGCCATGGCCAGAAATACCAAAATGAAGAAAGACGAAATGCCAAAGCAATCGTTTATCAAATAGTCAGCCAGCTGCGCGCCACGCGAACCGGCATAATTCTTCACGCCATTATTGGTCGAAGCCAACTCCTGGGCATTGCCTGCATCAATGATGCTCTGGTCAGCCGCCCCGGTAAAAAAGAACGACGAGAATGCCAGCAGCAAATAGACGGAGAAAATGACCAAGACAAGCCCTATGATGAAGTGAACGGTTTCACTTTTAAAAAAACAGGCAATCTTCCCAAACAGAGAGAGAGAAGGTTCCGTATCTGAAGTTACATTTTTCTTTGTCATAAAACTGTATTCGTTAATTCCTTGTGCAGCGCAAAAGTAACAAAAAAAAGCTTATGCCATAATGCATTCAAACCTTTTTCGTACCTTTGCGCACCAGATGTATCATCCGAGGATAATACCCAAGTAACTGACAGGCAGCCTCTATTTCATTACCATGCTGTCCTGCTGCAAAACAAGGAAACTGATATGAAACAAGAAAGCCAAGTTATATTCGACCGTAATGTCGTGGAATTTGTCACGGTTGCCGCCGAGTTCTGCAAGTTTCTCGAACAAGCAGAGAACAACAAACGGAAATCTTTTGTCGACACTTCACTCAAGTTGCTTCCATTGCTCTATCTGAAAGCCTCCATGCTGCCCCACTGCGACATGATGGGCGACGAAGCTCCCGAGAACTACGTAACTGAAGAAACTTATGAAGTGCTGCGCATGAACCTGGCCGGTGTAATGGGCGACAAAGACGACTACCTGGACGTATTCGTGTCGGACATGAAATACAGCGACCAGCCCATCACGCGCTATATTTCCGAAGACCTGGCTGACATCTATCAGGACATTAAGGATTTCATTTTCGTCTTCAAGCTGGGGCTGAACGAAACCATGCACGACGCATTGGCCATCTGCGAGGAAAACTTTGCACTTTATTGGGGCCAAAAGCTGGTCAACACACTGCGTGCCCTCCACGAAGTAAGATACGCCCCGACCGAAGAAGACAGCGATGCTGACGCAGAAGACGATGCAGACGAAATCGAATAACTGAAGGCCACGGACTTCCGGCCCTTCACATCATTTCCATTAACCCATTCCGAAAATATGGTTATCAGACGAACAATAAATAAAGAGGAACTGAGCAACATGCCCAAAGCCGCATTTCCCGGCCAGATACATGTCGTATCTACCCCGCAGGAAGCCGAGCGCGCCGTGGCCTATCTGAAGAAATGCCCCCTCGTAGGCATAGACAGCGAGACGCGTCCTTCTTTCAGTAAGGGACAAGTGCACAAGGTAGCTTTGCTACAGGTATCTTCCGAAGACCACTGTTTCCTTTTCAGGCTGAACCAAACCGGGCTGACATTGCCGGTCATCATGCTGCTTGAGAACCCTAATGTAATTAAAGTAGGGCTTTCACTGAAAGACGACTTCATGATGCTGCACAAACGGGCTCCTTTCGAACAGCGTGGCTGCATTGAGTTGCAAGAATACGTACGTATGTTCGGCATTCAGGACAAAAGCCTGCAAAAAATATTCGGTATTCTCTTCGGACAAAAAATATCCAAATCACAGCAACTGTCCAACTGGGAAGCCGAACAGCTCACCCAGCCTCAACAACTGTATGCCGCCACCGATGCCTGGGCCTGCCTGACGATATACAACCGCCTGCAGGAACTGAAGCAAACCGGCGACTACGTGATTGCCGATGACGAACCAGTCCGCGAACCCTCGCAAGCTGCAAACAGCAGTGCTTCCTGAACACTAAAACTCACCAATAACTACATATTTTTCCACCCATGTATAAAGTACATCTCAAACCCGGCAAAGAAGAGTCGCTGAAGCGTTTCCACCCATGGATTTTCTCAGGTGCCATTGCCCACATTGACGGTGAACCCGAAGAAGGCGAAGTAGTAGAAGTCTACACTGCCAAGAAAGAATTCATTGCCAAAGGTCATTTCCAGATAGGAAGCATAGCCGTACGCGTGCTGACCTTCAACCAAGACGAGAACATTGACAATGATTTCTGGACCCGGAAGTTGCAGACAGCCTTTGACATGCGCCGCAGCATTGGCCTTACCGACAACGCCAACAACAACACCTACCGCCTTGTACACGGTGAAGGCGACAATCTGCCCGGACTCGTCATCGACATCTATGCCCGTACGGCAGTAATGCAAGCCCACTCTGCCGGCATGCATCTCGACCGTATGCACATTGCAGAGGCCCTGTCACAAGTCATGGAAGGCCGTATAGACAACATCTATTATAAATCGGAAACCACCCTCCCCTTCAAAGCCGACCTCTACCCTGAAAATGGATTCCTGAAAGGCGGAAGCAGCGACAATGTCGCTACCGAATACGGTCTGAAGTTCCACATCGACTGGTTGAAAGGCCAAAAGACCGGCTTCTTTGTCGACCAGCGAGAAAACCGCTCACTCCTGGAACGCTATGCACAGGGACGAGCCGTACTCAACATGTTCTGCTACACCGGTGGATTCTCGGTATATGCCATGCGTGGCGGTGCCCGCCTGGTACACTCCGTCGACAGCTCGGCCAAAGCCATCGACCTGACCAACAAAAACATGGAACTCAACTTCCCCGGCGATACCCGCCACACAGCCTACGCCGAAGATGCATTCAAATACCTGGACCGCATGGGCGACCAGTACGACCTGATTATCCTCGACCCACCTGCATTTGCCAAGCATCGCGATGCCCTGCGCAATGCCCTGCAAGGCTATCGCAAGCTCAATTCAAAGGCTTTCGAGAAAATCAAACCCGGTGGCATACTTTTCACATTCTCCTGCTCACAGGCTGTCAGCAAAGAGAATTTCCGGACCGCCGTATTCACCGCAGCCGCCATGTCTGGCCGCAGCGTACGCATACTCCACCAACTAACCCAGCCTGCCGACCATCCGGTCAACATCTATCACCCCGAAGGCGAATATCTGAAAGGACTGGTGCTCTACGTCGAATAATATTTCCATCACCCCTCATAGCGCCGGGCCTATGGCAACCTGATAAAGGGTATGCCATAGGCCCGGTTCATTATCAGCCTTCAGCCGATATTTACCTGCTGCGACCTGTTTTTTTATAAGCAGTTCCAAATTCGGAAACAAACCCCTGCCTAACGATTAAGGGGCAAAGTCCTCATCCCCGTTCGCCCATACACTGTCAGCCAGCCATATCTCCCCCAGCCTTCCTAAAGACAGGCGAAAACTTCTCCCGCCTCCTCCCTCCCCTGCAAGTTTCAGATTCTGTGGAATTCAAACAAACAATATGAAAACTGTACGTCAGCATTGCCAACGCAAAAAGTATGGACTACTATCTCGACAGCAACTCACAAGCAGCAGGACATCCCGTAATACGTCAGAGCATCAACTCTTATACATCCGTCACAGATTATCCTATCTTACTGATTTTCTTCAGTTTCTCTTCGTCAATGATTTTAATTTTGCGGCCATCGATTGTTATCAGCCTTTCGGTGGCAAACTGCGACAAGGTACGAATGGCATTAGAAGTAGTCATGTTCGACAGATTGGCCAAATCTTCCCGCGAAAGGTAAATACTCAGTGTAGAACCATCCTCTTCCAAGCCATAGCTTTCCTTCAGGAACAGCAGAGACTCTGCCAGACGTCCCCTGATGTGTTTCTGTGTCAGGTTAACCGTTCGCTCATCGGCTATACCCAAATCTATCGACAACTGCTTGATGAAAAACATAGCCAGCTCATTGTTCTGACTCACCAGAGTAACAATGGCAGTCATCGGAATCAGGCAAATGACAGAAGGTTCAAATGCAGCAGCAGCAGTCACATAGTCCTCTCTGGCAAAGAAAGCGCGATATCCGAAATACTCCACCGGTTTTATCATTCGAATAATCTGGCTTCTTCCACCCACACCGTCCTTGTAGATTTTCACTTTACCGGCCAGCAAACACATCAGATGTGTAGGTCTCTCTCCTTCGCAGTGAATGATTTCATTTTTCTTATAGCTTTGAATTGTAAAATGATTTGATAAGAATTCACGCTGTTCCTCATTCAGGGGAGACCACATATCAGCTATCAATTCCGGTATATTAAAATCTGATTGGTTAATCTTTGCCATTGCTGCTGCAAAACTGTGTTATACAGCACAAAAGTAAAAATAAAAAATCAGATATTGCTCATTTGTGATAAAAATGTGAAAAGAATAAATCAAAAAAGATATTTATGTAGTAAATATACCGCCCTCAACACACATTTCACGGCACTAAAATGCTTTTGCAGCAAGAAAAAACTATCAGCCTACAAAAAACTACTGTTTCCCCTCCTTCCAGAAGCGAACAGACAGGAAATTTACATTTTAAGATGTCCCCTACGACATATAGGGATTTTTCTAGTTGTAAAAAAAAATCCGCTTCATCCGGCGGTTATCCACAACCCCCGAATGAAGCAGAATAAAAATGATGCATCCAACCAGGTCCCATCGTTTTTGGCCAGTCTGCCATTGCGGCAGCTCCTCG
The DNA here is from genome assembly GCA_900553815.1 of uncultured Bacteroides sp. Lineage (GTDB taxonomy): Bacteria > Bacteroidota > Bacteroidia > Bacteroidales > Bacteroidaceae > Bacteroides. The sequence continues at coordinate 53,085 of USEY01000006.1, read as the reverse complement.
CTACAGAACCTTCAAGTCAGACCGTCCACATCATTTTGAGAACAAAAGTTCCCTGTATTTGGGCAACGGCCATATCTCATCATCAATCTCCATTTCCAGATGATCAATATGGTCACGTATGGTATCCAGGAACGGACGTACCGTTTCCTCATACGCATATGCTCTGTCTTTGTAGCTATCCATGTGGTTGGCTACCTTTCTTGCTTCCGTCATCTGACGCACCTGCACCTTAATAGCCGTCACACGCTTGGATATTTCGCGAATCAGCTCTTTCCGGTCAGCACTGAGTTCTTCATACTCCTCCGGCGAGAACGTCTCACGCAAGCCACGCAGGTTCTCCAGCAACCGGTTCTGATAGATAACCGCAGTAGGCACAATGTGGTTGATGGCCAAATCGCCCAACACACGGCTCTCTATCTGCATCTTCATGGTGTATTTCTCCAGCTCCACTTCCAGACGGCTGGCCAATTCCACTTCATTGAAGATATGCTCACCTATCAGCACCGCACGCGACTGGTCATCCATGTAGTGCATCAAAGCCTCCGGCACATGGCAGATATTCGTCAGTCCGCGACGGGCAGCCTCCTGCTTCCACTGCTCCGAGTAGCCGTCGCCCTCAAAACGAATGGGCTCCGAAGCTATTATCGTATCCTTCAGCATACGGAAGATAGCTTCCTCCTTGCTCACTCCTTCTTCCATCAGCTTGTCAATGGAAGCCTTGAACTCGTTCAGCTGATTGGCCATAGCAGCATTGATGGCAATCATGGCAGCCGCACAGTTCGATGAAGAACCTGCTGCACGGAACTCAAAACGATTTCCGGTAAAGGCAAAAGGAGAGGTACGGTTGCGGTCGGTAGTATCCAGTAAGATTTCCGGTATACGGCCAATTCCCAGCTTAAGTGTTGTCTTCTCCTCAGCTGTCATGCGGCTACTGTTCACCTGACGGGTGAACTCATCCAGTATAGCCGACAATTGCTTGCCTAGGAAGATGGACAGGATGGCGGGCGGTGCCTCGTTGGCTCCCAAGCGATGGCTGTTGCCGGCCGACATGATGGAAGCACGCAGCAAATCCTGATTCTTGTAAACCATCATCAGCACATTCACCAGGAATGTCAGGAAAAGCATGTTGCCTTTCGGATTCTTTCCCGGAGCAAACAAGTTGATACCGGTATCAGTACACAGCGACCAGTTATTATGCTTACCCGAACCGTTCACACCGCTATAGGGTTTTTCATGCAGCAATACGGCAAAGTTGTGCTTTCTGGCAATTCGCTTCATCAGGTCCATTACCAGCTGATTGTGGTCATTGGCCAGATTGACATTCTCAAAAATCGGTGCAAGCTCAAACTGGTTGGGCGCCACCTCATTATGCCGTGTCTTTACAGGAATACCAAGCTTGTGGCATTCTATTTCCAGTTCTTTCATGAATGCGGTCACCCGCGGAGGTATAGAACCGAAATAGTGGTCTTCAAGCTGCTGGTCCTTGGCCGAAGAGTGTCCCATCAGCGTACGCCCTGTCAGGCACAAGTCGGGACGCGCATTATAGAGCGCAGAATCAACCAGGAAATACTCCTGCTCCCATCCCAGATTGGCATAAACACGGCTCACGTTCTTGTCAAACAACTGGCACACATCGGTTGCAGCCTTATCCACGGCAGCAAGTGCTTTCAGCAGCGGTGTCTTATAATCAAGCGCCTCGCCCGTATATGAAATAAAGATGGTAGGAATACACAGCGTCGTATCAACCACAAAGGCCGGTGAAGACACATCCCACGCCGTATAGCCACGCGCCTCAAACGTGTTTCTTATGCCGCCATTGGGAAACGAAGAAGCATCAGGTTCCTGCTGAATCAGCAGTTTACCCGAGAAACGTTCAATGACTTCCGCATCCTCACCAAACTCGATAAAACCGTCATGCTTCTCGGCAGTTCCGTCGGTCAGCGGTTGAAACCAGTGTGTGTAGTGGGTAACATTTAGCGACTTGGCCCAGCTTTTCATTCCGTTGGCTATTAAATCGGCCATTTCACGACTGATGGGGGTTCCTTTCTCTATCGCGTCCGTCACTGCTTTAAAAGCCTCTTTCGGCAGGTATTCCTGCATCTTCTTGCGGTCGAACACATGACTGCCATAGTAATCGGACAAACGATCTGAAGGAGTAATAACTTCCAGCGGCTTTCTATTGGAAAGCTCCTGTAAAGCAAAAAAGCGCATTTTTGACATATTTGTCTTTTCTTTTATTAGTTGTCGGCTGCAAAAATACACCTTTTTTTCTAAATTTGCCGCAGCATATTAGCAGATATTGCTTGAAACATTCGCTTTGTATATGGATTGCATGGTGTGGGCTGCTGCTCTCCTGTTTAAGGCTCGGAGCTACCCCCATAGCCGCTACTGCTGAAACAAGAAGCAAAGCGGCCGATTCCATCATGTCCAAGGTCATACTCTTTGCTCCCCTCTACGAAAACATCATCGGCAGCTACAAGGCAGAACTCTATATCAAAGGAAAAGCCAACATCAGGAAGCAAAACCGCCTGCTGCGCTTCATCCCGACCATGTTCCGCATCAAGAAGGGAGTAAAAGAATACCTCATGGAGACCTACAGCGACCTCCACTTCACCGCCCCCAACATCTACGACCAGAAAGTCAAGGCCAGCATAGGCACCACTTCTGAACTCTGGGACCTTGACGGGCGACTGCTGGAATATTTCTACATCAACATATACGCCTCATCCCTGCTCTACGACAAGCTGTTGTCGCCCCTGGCGGCAAATGCCAAGAAATACTATGTATACCAGCTTGACAGCCTCTGGGGGCCTCCCCACAACCGCCAGTACAAAATCCGCTTCACCCCCAAGACCAAAAGCATCCAGCTGGTCAAGGGCTACATGACGGTTACCGACAACGTATGGAGCATCCGCGAAATACGTTTTGCCGGCAACTCCGAATATCTGCGATTCGACAACCTGGTACAAATGGGAGATGTAGGCGAGGCCGACGAGTTTCTGCCCGTAAAAAGCGAATTTGACGCCACCTTCAAGCTGCTGGGCAATGTTGTGGACGGACACTACCTGGCCACCCTCAACTACAAGAACATCATCCAGTCCTATCCCGAAGAAAGCGCCTGGAAAAAAGAAAAAGAAAAAAACCCGTACGACCTTAGCGACTCCTACACCCTGCGCTGCGACACCAATGCACACAGCAAGGACACGGCCTACTTTGCCACCCTGCGCCCCCTCCCCCTCACCACCCACGAAGATTCGCTCTACCAGAATTTCTTCCAGCGCAAGGACACCGTAGGAAAAAAGAAAATAAAGAACGAGATACTGCGCAAACGACTGGAATTCTGGGGCGAAATAGGCGATGCCCTGATAAGCCGCTACACAGTAGACCTCAACAAGATAGGAAGCGTTCGCTGTTCACCCATCATCAACCCGCTGCTCATGAGCTACAGTGGCTCCAACGGTTTCTCCTACCGGCAGGAATTCAAGTACAACCGTATTTTCACCGGCGACCGTCTGCTGCGTGTTGTACCCAAAATCGGTTACAACTTTACCCGCAAGGAATTCTACTGGTCAGTCAATTCCGACTTCTACTACTGGCCCCAGAAAAGGGCGTCACTGCACCTGAGTGTAGGTAACGGAAACCGCATTTACAGCAGCGACGTACTGGACGACCTGAAATCCATTCCCGACAGCCTCTTCGATTTCGACCAAATCCACCTGGACTATTTCACCGACCTGTTCTTCAACCTCAAGCACAGTTGGGAAATAGTCAACGGACTTACGCTCGACATCGGCCTCTCCGTACACCGCCGTACAGAAGTAGAGAAGTCCAAGTTCGTACCCATCTATCCCGATACACCGCCGGTGACAAGAAACGACACTCCTACCCTGCCCACTATTCCGGGCTTCGACCCAAACATTCTGAGCAAGTTCAGGCACACCTACAGCAGCTTTGCCCCCCGCATCAAACTGACGTGGACTCCCGGCCAATATTACTATATGAACGGAAAAAGAAAAGTGAACCTGACGTCCAAATACCCTACCGTTTCGCTGGAATGGGAAAGAGGCATCAGCGGCGTATTCAACAGTACCGGAAACTACGAACGCCTTGAAGCCGACTACCAGCACGCCATCCACCTGGGACTGATGAGCAACTTCTACTATCGCTTCGGATGGGGAGCCTTCACCAAGCAGAAAGAGGTCTACTTTGTAGACTTCAACAACTTCACCCGCTCCAACCTGCCGGTAGGATGGAACGATGAAATCGGTGGAGTATTCCAGCTGCTCGACGGACGCTGGTACAACTCCTCACGCGAGTATATACGCGCCCATGCCATGTACGAAGCTCCCTTCCTGCTGCTCAAGCACCTGATGAAGTACACCCAATACGTCCTCAACGAACGTCTGTACCTCAACCTGCTTGCCGTTCCCCACCTTAAACCTTATATCGAATTAGGCTACGGAATCGGTACACATGTCTTCGACTTCGGCCTCTTCGCCAGCTTTGCCAACTGGCAATACCAAAGCATAGGCTGCAAGTTCACCTTCGAGCTGTTCAACCGATAGCCACCCCTCCCCCGTCACGGCGGCAGCCCGCCACCGGCACTAACAGCCTGAACCTAAGCAAAACGGCGACTTTTTTCGCATTCAATCAAATTGATTTCGTACTTTCAGCCAAAAGCCCTAACTTTACGGCCCGAAACATATTTGAACCTTACAGACAGCATCTTGCCCCGGACACGCGCCAGGCAGCGGCCGGCTGTAAACCTATAAATGAACAAAACTAAAGAATAAAAGATATGGCAAAAGAAAAAATCATCCTCACAGGCGACCGCCCCACCGGACGCCTGCACATAGGCCACTACGTAGGCTCGCTGCGCCGACGCGTGGAATTACAGAATGCCGGCGACTACAAAGACATGTTTGTCTTCATTGCCGACGCACAGGCACTGACCGACAACATGGACAACCCCGAAAAGGTACGCCAGAATGTCATTGAAGTAGCCCTCGACTATCTGGCCTGTGGACTGGACCCCACGAAGAGCACCATCTTCATTCAGTCGCAGATTCCCGAACTGTGCGAACTCTCGTTCTACTTCATGGACCTCGTGACCGTGAGCCGCCTGCAACGCAACCCGACCGTGAAGACCGAAATACAGATGCGCAACTTCGAAACCAGCATCCCCGTAGGTTTCTTCACCTACCCCATCAGCCAGGCTGCCGACATCACCGCCTTCAAGGCTACCACCGTGCCCGTAGGCGAAGACCAGGAACCCATGCTGGAGCAAGCACGCGAAATCGTGCGCCGCTTCAACAACATCTACGGCGAAACACTGGTAGAGCCTGAAATCCTGCTGCCCGACAATGCTGCCTGCCTGCGCCTGCCAGGTACTGACGGAAAGGCCAAGATGAGCAAGAGTCTGGGCAACTGCATCTACCTGAGCGACCCTGCCGACGAAGTACAGAAGAAGATACGCAGCATGTACACCGACCCCGACCACCTGCGCGTGCAAGACCCGGGCAAAGTGGAGGGTAACACCGTATTCACCTACCTCGACGCCTTCTGCCGCCCCGAGCACTTCGAGCGCTACCTGCCCGAATATCCCAATCTGGATGAACTGAAGGCACACTACCGCCGCGGCGGACTGGGCGACGTGAAAGTAAAGAAATTCCTGAACGCCATCATGGAGGAGGAACTGGCTCCGATACGCAACCGCCGCAAGGAATTCGAACAAGACATTCCGGCCATCTACGACATGCTGAAGAAAGGATGCGAAGCTGCCCGCGAGACAGCCGCCGCAACACTGGACGAAGTGCGCCGCGCCATGAAGATTAACTACTTTGACGATGCCGAGCTCATTGCCGAGCAAGCCAAACGTTTCAAACTGTAATCAGGCCGCATTCCACACGCATATATAAAAACGGGCTGCCTGCCGCAAGTTTTCCACAGAAAAGGCCAACAAAAGACCTTACTGAAACTTGTGGCGGGCAGCCCGTTGTTTATTCCTGATTTTTAGCTATTTTTGCCCAGACAATAAATCCAACCAGCCATGCTACTGAAACTCTACAACAAGAACAACAACCCCGACGACCTGCAACAAGTAGTAGACATACTCAACGACGGAGGCCTCATCATCTACCCCACCGACACCATGTATGCCATAGGCTGTCACGGCCTGAAGGAACGTGCCATCGAACGCATCTGCCAGCTGAAGAACATAGACCCCAAGAAGAACAACCTGTCCATCATCTGCTACGACCTGAGCAGCATCAGCGAATATGCCAAGGTAGACAATGCCACCTTCAAGCTGATGAAGCGCAACCTGCCCGGCCCCTTTACCTTCATCCTGAACGGCACCACCCGCCTGCCCAAGATATTCCGCAACCGCAAGGAAGTAGGCATCCGCATGCCCGACAACCCCATCATACAGGAAATAACCCGCCTGCTCGATGCACCCATCATGACCACCACCCTGCCTCGCGACGAGAGTGAGGATATAGAGTACAGCACCGACCCGGAACTGATAGAAGAAAAATGGGGAGACACCGTCGACCTGATTATAGACGGCGGCATAGGAGGGATGGAAGGCTCAACCATAGTAGACTGTACACAGGGCGAAGCCGAGATTGTACGCCAGGGAGCGGGATGGCTGGACGAATAATAAAGAAAGTTTTGCTCATGCAAAACTTTCAGGAATTAAAAGGAGTTAGAAGAAGTTATCATTTCGCTTCGCTCCATTCAAGAAGTTAAAGGCCGATAGTTCTTACACAGATGGCTCATACACAGCATGCAAACCATCGGTAAGTCTATCGGCCTTTAACTATCTGGCCCGCCCAGACGGGCAATAACTCATATTAACTCCTTCTAACTTCTTAGCCTGCTTATTCCAGCAACGATTCCGGGTCCAGATGGTCGGCCTCGATATCTTTGAAATAGCGGTAAGTACCAACTTTCAGTTCATCGGTAGCGGCATCGTCACAGATAATGATACCCTTCTCATGCATCTGCAGGGCACTGATGGTCCACATCTGCATAACAGGACCTTCTACTGCATGATAAAGAGCACGTGCCTTGTTGTGACCATTTACGATAATCATTACTTCCTTGGCGCTGAGCACAGTACCTACACCTACGGTCAGGGCTGTCTTGGGCACCTTGTTCACATCGTTGTCAAAGAAACGAGAGTTGGCAATGATAGTATCGGTAGTCAGCGTCTTCTGACGTGTGCGTGACGACAACGAAGAACCCGGTTCGTTGAAGGCGATGTGTCCGTCAGGACCGATACCGCCCATGAAGAGGTCAATGCCACCGTACGACTTGATTTTCTCCTCATAACGGGCACATTCTGCATCCAGGTCGGCGGCATTGCCGTTCAGTATGTTGGTGTTTTCGGGCTTGATGTCGATGTGGCTGAAGAAGTTGTTCCACATGAATGAGTAGTAGCTTTCGGGATGTTCCTTGGGCAGACCCACATATTCATCCATGTTGAAAGTAACCACATTCTGGAAAGACACCAGACCCTTCTTGTTCAGGTCTATCAGTTCCTTATACATGCCCAGAGGCGAAGAACCTGTGGGACATCCCAATATAAAAGGTTTTTCCGGAGTAGGATTGGCAGCTTTGATTTTGGCAGCTACATAATGAGCGGCCCACTTTGATACGGATTGGTAATCCGGCTGAATGATAAGTCTCATGTTTGATTAATTTTATAAGGTTAGTAATACATATTAGTGGTAAGTGATAAATGGTGAGTGATAAGTGGCGAGTAATGAGTGGTGAGCAATAAGTGGCAAGCATTCACCGTCGGACGGGTACTAACCACTGACCGCTGACCACTTACCGCTGCATTACGCCACCGACCGTTGAATCACCTGTCCTTCTTCAAGCGTTCGGCCATGGCACGTGCCAGGTTCTCACACTGTTCGTAGGTAATGTCTTTCATGGCCTGCTTCATCTCTACCGGGTCGCCCACTATCTCCAGTTTGCTCTTTTCGGCAAACTCGGCCATACGCTTCACGGCGGCGCCAGCCCACGTGAACGAACCGAAATAGCCGAAGTAACGTCCCTTCACCTCGCGCAGCAGAATCTTCGACAACAGCGATTCCACTTCTGGATATATCTGATTACTGTAAGTAGGGCTGCCCACAATCAGGCCGCGATATTTGAAAATGTCCTTCAATATGTAGGAAGGATTGCTCTTGCTCACGTTGTGCATCACGATGTTCTTGATGCCTTGTGCCGACAACTCGGCCGCAATGGCTTCGGCCATCTGCTCGGTGTTACCATACATGCTGCCGTATGCTATCACTACACCCTCCTCAGCCTCATAGCGGCTCAGGCGGTCGTAGATGCCTACCACCTTGGCAATGTTCTCTGTCCACACGGGGCCATGCGTAGAACAAATGGCCTGTATGGGCAGGTGTCCCAGCTTGGCCAGCGCCTTCTGCACGGGGTTGCCATACTTGCCCACGATGTTGGAGTAGTAGCGTACCATCTCTTCCCAATACTTGTCCAGGTTGATGCGGGTATCCAGGAAACCTCCGTCCAGCGTACCGAAGCAGCCGAAAGCGTCGCCTGCAAACAGGATGCCTTCCGTCTCGTCGAAGGTCATCATCGTCTCGGGCCAGTGCACCATCGGGGTCAGGTAGAAGCGCAGCTTATGGTGTCCCAGGTCAAGATAAGACTCATCCTTCACCTCATAACGGTCGCCCGTCACGCCATAGTAACCTTCAATCATGCCGAAAGTCTGCTTGTTGCCCACAATCACGATGTCGGGATAGTGCTGCTTGATAAGGCGGATAGAACCCGAGTGGTCAGGTTCCATGTGGTTGATGATGAGATACTGAATAGGACGGTCGCCTATGACGCAACGAATCTTGCGCAAGTAGCTCTCGAAGAAGCAGGCATCCACCGTGTCTACCAGTGCCACGATGTCATCGTCTATCAGGTAAGAGTTATAAGAAACGCCGTAAGGCAACGGCCACATGCCTTCGAACAGATGCTTGTTGCGGTCGTTGACTCCTACATAATGTACTTTTCCTTTAATCAATGTTTTTTGGTTCATACTTTGCTTTGTTTGGATTCATTCCACGTATATGGAATGCAAAAATACGCTTTTTTATTGATTTACATACAATTTACCCTGATAAGTGCCCTCTTCTTTCATTCTTTTTTGCAAACGATGATTAAACTCATAGTTCTTCAATCCCCAATCGGGCGCAATGAGCAGCGACTTGGGCGACTGCGATACGAAACGCTCCAGCACCAGGTCGGGGCGCAGACGCTGTATGTAGCCTATCACCAGCCCGATGTAGCTGTCTACATCCTCGTACAGGTGGAAGTCGGCCGGCGCCTCCTCATACTCATGCGCCATGCGGGTACCGCGTATCAATTGCAGTTGGTGCAGCTTCAAGGTGGAGAGTGGCAGGGAAGATATGTCGGCCGCCTGGCGCAGCATGTCGTCTTCCGTCTCGCCCGGCAGCCCCAAAATGACGTGCCCCCCCGTCAGGATACCCCGTGCCGCCGTGCGGTTCACAGCATCCACCGTTGTCTGCCACGTATGTCCGCGATTGATGCGCTTCAGCGTGCGGTCCAGCGTGCTCTCTATGCCATATTCCACCAGCAGAAAGGTGCGTCGGTTCAGTCCGTCGAGATAGTCCAGCAGGCTGTCGGGCATGCAGTCGGGGCGTGTACCTATCACCAGACCTACCACGCCGTCCACCGCCAGTGCCTCCTCATATTTGCGCTTCAGCTCCTCCAACCCTCCGTAGGTATTGGTATAAGCCTGAAAGTAAGCCAGGTACTTCATCTCCGGGTACTTATGGGCAAAGAACTGCTTTCCCTCCTCCAGCTGTTCCGTCACCGACTTCTCCGTGCGGCAATACTCCGGGTTAAACGTCTGGTTGTTGCAGTACGTGCAGCCGCCGTAGCCCACCGTGCCGTCGCGGTTAGGGCACGTGAAGCCCGCGTTGAGCGAAATCTTCTGCACCTTGCAGTCGAAATAGCGTTTCAGGAAAGTAGGAAAGTCGTTGTAAAGCATAGGCATGTATCAAATAACGGTTTATCCGGGCATCCCGACACCGAGACGCTCACCCTGCAAAAATACGATTTTTCATCCGTCCACCGCTCTTTTTATCCGCTTTTATTGTCCGCCAACCGCCCACCTCCTACCGACCTTCTCTCCATCCCCTCTCCCGCCCCTTACCTCCGCCAACCGACCTCCATCGCCAGTTCTCAGCCTGCAACATCAGCATCCATAAATCCCAACATTTCCAATCAGTTTTCCACCCCCATTTTCCCTCTTATCTTCCTTCCCCGCTCCTCTCTCCTCCACCTCCCTTTCTACCCACCCCAGACGCATCTCAGACGTATTTGCTCCGTATCTTCTTCGAATAAAGGTACCCAAAAGCGAAGAAGGAACGAAGAAGATACGGAGCAAATACGGAGCAAGTAGGTTTCTGGAGGGGGTGGAAAGAGGCGAAAGACGGGGATAGAGAAAACTGATGAGAGCAGGGATAAAAGGGTGCAGGACATAGATGAATTAAATTTACACTAAGAGTATACATGGGAATAGTGGATAAACAGCAGCAAATACAAGCATTGAAAGCTGCCGTTGACAAGAGAAACAGCGACAACCGTTTTTTTCCTATATATAATTGCACGAATTTGAAGCCTTACTGTTTTCGAGCAACAAAGGTTTTGAATATTATTTCCCAGACGACCTTGCCAAAGAAACAACCACCATCATCTCATCTTACAACACCCCGGAGGACATTAATACCTCCCCAGAAGGAGCTTCTTCCAAAAGATAGTTGGCCATAAAATCTGACTATAACAAGGTGTTGGAAGAGAATCTGACAGCTTTGGAAATCGGTATAAAATCCATTTTGGAGAAATGTCCGGGATTTGCGGAATGAATAAATCGTATTGTTGAGAGTTGCAAGGAATGACAGCGCGGGACATTCTATTAAGGTGATATGAATATAAAACTGGACGGGAAACAAAAATTTTCAGAATGTCATATAACAAGTTGCAATGTACAAATTGCCGAAGACGTTATCGAATTATACGAACAATAAACAGTTTATTTCATAATAGCTTGCAGCATTTTATGACTTCACACGTCTTTCTTATGAAGCCACAGCTATAATTTATCAGTTAAAACAAATGGATTGCCTTTGTGCATTCCCCAATCAGGGAAAACATACAGATACAAATTTCTTGACTGATAAAATATCCGTTAAAGCAAAAGGCTTCCGATAGATTGTCCAATAAGAAAGCTGTGAAACATGACCGGTAGATTATTGTTTATATATATTGTTGCCACGTATATGTGTTTACCCATTCGTGCTGCCGGCTGTACGATGGTTGTCGACAGTCTTGTGATAAATGATTCTGTGTCCGTGAGCGAAGTGACTGTGACCGCCCGGAGAGCTGAATTCAAATGGGACAAGAATGTACTGGTAGCCAATGTGCAGGATACGGATTTGAAAAACGAGCTTCACCTGAACGACATTCTGCAAAGACTGCCGGGATTGTGGGTAAAGGACGGACAAGTGATGTTGCCAGGTAGAAAACCTCCCATCTACTATATCAATGACAGAAAAGTGATGAATAGCCTTGAGATAGAATCGTTGCCCGTCAGCAACATCAAGGAGATACGGGTTCTGACTGTACCTTCACCACAATATGACTCGGACGGCGGACCGGTAATTGTCATTACTACAAAGAGATTGCGCGATGAAGTCAACCTGGTAAATAATGCCTCACTGCTCTATAATTCCCACTGGAGTGGAATGGAGAACCTGCATATCATGCTCCAGAAAGGTAAACTGAACCTGTACGGGCTTTACAGATACAACGATCAGGCATCAGCAACCGACAACCGTAACCGACAGTACAATCTGCAGAACGATACTGTATGGCAACTATATACTCCAGAAAACAGTCTACAGAGAACACGCCAGCACACCATGCAGCTGGGAATGGACTACCAGACGGAATCGCGAACCATCGGGTTGAAATATTACACCGCTTTCAACCGGTCGGGCAAAGAGGTGCATGCTCCCTATACCGTATCCAACAACATGAGCGGACATACACTGGAACTGGACAATCGGCAGAACAGCCGGACATACTCCCCATATCATCATCTGAACTTCTTCGTGTCTCAAAAAATAGGTGAACGGTGGACAGTGAAGAATGCTGCCGATTATCTTTTCAAAAAGAACACTTCCACAACAGACGTTCATGAAACAGTTCAAGCCGTACCTTCGCAAACATCGTACAAGTCGGTAGGAAGTTGGCACATCTTTTCCAACCAGCTATCGCTGATATATCAACTGAACGACAATCACAGCCTGTCCGCAGGGGCTTACGTCAAGTATTCCAAAGGCAAGAATTCACTTTCCTATAGCGACCAGAGCGTTGAACAGTATTCGGAAACCACGGAAACCCAATACAGGGCATTTGCATCGTACAGCGGCACGGTGGGCAACTGGACGCTGAGTGCAGGCATCAATTATGACCGTTTGTTCACAAAGTCCAAAGACCAACAGGACAGATTGCTAAAGGAAGAGAACATACCCCATGTGAGGCCTTATCTGTCATTGTCTTACCTGACTTCGGCAGGAGCCATGCACATGCTGGACGGCACAATGACCACACAGCAGCCGTTATATTCTGATTTGAACACCTCCGTTTCGTACATCAACCGTTTCAACTACAGCCAGGGCAATCTGTATCTGCACCCTTCCACAGAATATAGCATCGGCTATACCTTTTATTGGAAACAATTGTTTGTCGGTCTGACGTATGCCTTCACCAAAGACCCGCTGAATACGGACGTAACCATTTATCCCGGCAAACCGTATACAGTTATCCACCAGATGATAAACGACAGAAACTACCACACCCTCATTCTGAATGCCAACTACAGGCATCAGGTAGGTTGCTGGGAACCGACAGTAGGTTTCCTGTGCTATAAGAATTTCTATACTTATACATTCAACGGAAAGGAGTATCGGCCCGGAAGGCCGTTGATGAGTTTGGATTTCTCCAATATTTTCCACTTGCCACGCGATTTCCGTCTGACGATAGATTATAAACAGAACTTCAAGGGAGAAGTATACAATATCCAATCCCATACAAACTCGTCTGTTAATATAGAATTGCAACGCAGTTTCCTGAAGGACAGGCTGCAATGTTCTCTGAAAGTACAGGACATATTCAACCGGCAACGGAGCAACAATATCGGAAGGTATGACAAGGTCATGGTAGATACCCGCTCATATCCGCATACGCGTGGTATTTCGCTCAACTTTGTTTTCCGTCTTAACAAGCCTATCAAACATTCGTACAAGGGAGAGAGTGCTGCAGATGATGAAATAAAAAGACTGAACAAAGAGGAATAATGAAACTTTTACTCACCACACATAACATACTCCAAAGTACAGTAAGCAGACTGACCTGTACGCACTATGTTTCCACACACCTTACATTATCCATCCAAGCTATTCCACTATACACTCATATTGTAGCCTGAGCATCGGAATACAGTCATAGCCCAAGGAAAAAAGCCATGAAAAAAAGTTCCGCATAAAGACGGCCAACCACATAAGAAGTACAGAGGCAAAAATATCCGTAGCTGAACGGCGGGGCAAGCTTAAAATGTTATATCTTTGCAAAGATTGCATGTTCAAGAAAGAAACAACAACCTATCATCAGATATGAAACAGATAAGCATCACTCTCGTTCTGTGCCTCTGCGTGCTGACGGCTTTTGCCCAAGGCAAGAAGGCACTGGAACTGGCGGACGTCGTATCGGGACAGTTCCGCGCAGAAAACATTTATGGTGTCATACCTATTCCCGGCGATGACGAGCACTATTCGCAAATGAATGCCGAGGGTACACAAATCATCAAGTATTCGTTTAAGACAGGCAAGCAGGTGGAAGTGCTGTTCGATGCAGCCACAGCACGTGAATGCCCCTTCAAGCGATTTGACAGTTACAGCTTTGCACCTGACGGCAGCAAGCTGCTCATCGCTACAGAGACTACTCCCATTTACCGACGTTCGTACACGGCTGTACACTATCTGTATAGCCTGAAGCGCAACCTGGAAGGGAAGATAAACAATGTGGTGGAAAAGCTGTCGGACGGAGGACCGCAGCAGGTACCGGTGTTCTCGCCGGACGGCAACATGGTGGCTTTTGTGCGCAACAATAACATCTACCTGGTGAAACTGCTCTATGGCAACAGCGAGAGCCAGGTGACAGAAGACGGAGAGTACAACAAAATAATCTACGGCACGCCCGACTGGGTGTATGAAGAGGAATTCGGCTACAACCGTGCGCTGGAATTCAGTGCCGACAGCAAGATGCTGGCTTTCGTACGCTGGGACGAGAGTGCAGTACGCTCCTACTTCTTCTCCGTATTTGCCGGTGAGGCTCCCCACATAGCCGCTTTTGAGAAATATCCGGGCAGCTATACCTATAAATATCCCAAGACAGGCGAGGATAACTCAAAGGTATCGGTGCTGACGTTTGACATCAAGTCGAAGGTGACACGCACAATGCAAGTGCCCTTGGATGAAGATGGCTACATTCCACGCATCCGCTTCACCAAAGACCCGGCGAAGCTGGCCATCATGACCCTTAACCGCCACCAGAACAAGCTGGACCTGTATATAGGCGACCCGCGCAGCACAGTGTGCAAGCTGGCACTGAGAGACGAGAGCGACACGTACATCAAGGAGAACGTGTTTGACAACATACGCTTCTACGACGATGGTTTCAGCTTTGTGAGTGAACGCAGCGGCTTCAACCACCTGTACTGGTACAACCTGAGCGGTACGCTGGTGAAACAGGTGACAAAGGGAGAGTTTGAAGTGAAAGACTTCTATGGCTATTCGCCCGAGGATGGAAGCTTCTACTACAGCAGCAATGAGGGAAGCCCGCTGCGCTGCGCCATCTACAAGACCGACCGCAAGGGCCGCAAGTTCAAACTGTCGGGACAGGTGGGCACCAACAGTGCACAGTTCAGCAACGGGTTGAAGTACTTCATGAACCGCTATACCAGCCTTGACACGCCTACGGTCATCACCCTGAATGACAATACCGGCAAGGTGCTGACTACACTGCTGGACAACAGCAAACTGAAGGAACGGCTGGCACAGTATGACATGCCGAAGAAGGAGTTCTTCCAGTTCAAGACCAGCGAAGGCACGCAACTGAACGGCTGGATGATGAAGCCGACGGGATTTGACGGCACCCGAAAATATCCGGTGCTGATGTACCAGTACAGCGGTCCCGGCTCGCAGCAGGTATTGGATACCTACGAGGTAAGCTGGGAAACTTACATGGCTTCGCAAGGCTATGTAGTGGTATGCGTGGATGGTCGCGGAACAGGTGGACGGGGTGCAGCATTTGAGAAATGCACATACCTGAACCTGGGTGTAAAAGAAGCACGCGACCAGGTGGAGACTGCGCTCTACTTGGGCAGTCTGCCCTACGTGGACAAGAACCGCATCGGCATCTGGGGCTGGAGCTTTGGCGGATACATGACACTGATGAGCATGAGCGAAGGCACGCCGGTATTCAAAGCGGGCGTGGCCGTGGCAGCCGTAACCGACTGGAATTACTACGACACCATCTATGGTGAACGCTTCATGCGCACACCGCAAGAGAATGCCGAAGGCTACAAGGCTGGCTCGGCCTTTACACGGGCCGACAAGCTGCACGGCAAGCTGCTGCTGGTACACGGACTGGCCGACGACAACGTGCACTACCAGAACTGTGCGGAATATGCCGAGCACCTGGTACAGCTGGGCAAGCAGTTCGACATGCAGATATATACGAACCGCAACCACAGCATCTTCGGAGGCAATACACGCATGCACTTGTACACAAGGCTGACGGATTTCTTCAAAGCCAACCTTTAATAAAAGAACAAGAATGGCACACGGAGGACACTGATAAGACAGATAGACACTGATTCTTTTGAAAACAAATTAATCTGTGCAAACCGGTTTAATCTGTGTCATCTGTGTGCCATTACAAACTGAATCATTTACCATGGAAAGAGTACGCAAGCCTGAATGGCTAAAGATAAGCATAGCATCGAACGACCGCTATGCGGAGACAAAACACATCGTAGAGTCTCACTGCCTGCACACCATCTGCAGCAGCGGACTCTGCCCTAATCGCAGCGAGTGCTGGGGCAAGGGAACGGCCACCTTCATGATAGGCGGCGACATCTGCACCCGCTGCTGCAAGTTCTGCAACACGATGACCGGCAAGCCCCTGCCACTGGACCCGAAAGAACCGGAACACGTGGCAGAATCGGTGGCATTGATGAAGCTGTCGCACGCCGTAGTGACTTCGGTGGACCGCGACGACCTGCCCGACCTGGGAGCCGCACACTGGAAGCAGACCATACTGGCCATCAAACAGCGTAATCCGGATACGACTATCGAGGTGCTTATCCCCGACTTTCAAGGAAGGCGTGAACTGGTGGAACAGGTGATAGAGGCACAGCCCGACATCATATCGCACAACATGGAGACCGTGAAACGCATCAGTCCGCTGGTGCGCAGTGCTGCGCGCTATGATACCAGCCTGGAAGTCATCCGCCAGGTGGCACAAAGCGGCATCACCGCCAAATCGGGCATCATGGTGGGACTGGGAGAGACACCTGCCGAAGTAGAGGAACTGATGGACGACCTGCGCAAGGCAGGCTGCCAGATAATGACCATTGGGCAATACCTGCAACCTTCGCGTAAACATTATCCGGTGGCCGAGTATGTGACGCCTCAACAATTTGAGGAATACAAGCGCACTGGGCTGGCCAAAGGATTCAGCCAGGTGGAGAGCGGACCGCTGGTACGCTCATCGTACCACGCAGAAAAACATATCTGCCGGAAAGAAAAAAAATAACTCCTATAAAGAACATTCGTCCCATTGCGTTGTTATAAAAGCATTGAAACATGCTGCAACAACCAATGGGACAATTGTTTTTTCTATCATCGAAATTTAATATGTCGCTGGGATTCATCCCGGTGATTATAGCTATTGCCGCCACCTGGCTGACAGAACCGCCGGCGGCCATTTATGCCGGAACTGGCGTGGGAATAATCCTGAGCGGCATCCTGGCTTTGCGCCGAGGCGCACACATTCCGCCTTTCCTGCTTTATGCCACAACGGGAGCGTTGGTGTTGCTTTCGCTAGCTGTCACAATCTATCCGACTGCACTACCCAAAACAGCTGCACCGCTCATTATAGAAGTGGCCGTACTGGTTGCACCTCTCCTGATAGTATTGCTTCGCCATCTGTTTCTGGACTGCCAGCGACGGCGCAGTTCGCAATGCTGCAAACAGTTTGCAGTGCAAGGGGCCGAAGCTACCATTGTGTCATCGCGCGTGGTATTACTGACAGGAGCATTTCATCTGCTTATACTGATTACGGCACTGGGCATAAGACATCCGTTACCTCCTACAGCCGCTACCGTGTTAATGAACATAGCGCCACTGGCCGTATTTGTATTGAGCCTGCTGATGAATCAATGGGGTATCCACTACTTCAATTCCCTGCTAAGGCATACTGTTTTCTTGCCTGTAGTCAACACCAGCGGCAACGTTGTGGGAAAATGCCTGGCTGCGGAAGCCGTCAACCACAAACAAGAGCAGCCCAATCCCTACATACGCATAGCCCTTACTTCGGGCGGCACGGTTTTCCTGCGCCCAAGGCCGCAATGTGCCAGCTACGACAAGGGGCTGACAGACCTACCCATAGAAGGCTATCTGCTCTACGGCGAAACGTTGAGGCAGGCTTTCTACCGCATACTGGAACAATACGTGCCGTTGCGTGTACCCAGAGAGGATATACACTTCCACATCATATATCATTATGAAAATGAGCAGACCAACCGGTTGGTCTACCTGTTCTCGGTAGACTTACCAGATGAACCGGGCTGGCAATCGGCTCCTCGCCTGGCAGGCGGCAAGCTGTGGACACTACGCCAGATAGAGCAGAATTTGGGAAAAGACTACTTCAGCGAGTGTTTTGAGCAGGAATATGACCAGCTGTTAAGGGTTATTATTTGTACAAGAGAAAAATACAGGGAATCTTCGACAAATCAGGCACCTTGCCCTGCCAGTCCTTTATGCTGCGGGTCTTGATGTACTCGCCTTCGCAAGTAATGTTGGCCGCTATGCACAGGCGCGTCTGCGGGCGGCAGTTGTGCAGGATGTCTTCCACCATTTTATTATTGCGGTAGGGCGTCTCAATAAACAGTTGCGTCTGGTGCTCTGCATAGACACGCTGCTCCAGCTGCTTCAGCTTCTTGGCACGCTCGGCAGGCTCTATGGGCAGATAGCCATTGAAGGCAAAGCTTTGTCCGTTGAAACCGGAACCCATGACTGAAAGAATGATGGACGAAGGCCCTACCAGCGGCACCACTTTCAGTCCCTTGCGCTGCGCAATGGCTACCACATCGGCACCCGGGTCGGCTACGGCCGGGCAGCCGGCCTCGGAAATAACTCCCATGGAATGCCCCTCCTCCAGAGGTTTCAAGTAACCGGAAATAGCTTCGGGCGAGGTATGCTTGTTGAGCGGATAAAAGGTCAGCGCATCAATATCTGTCTCCTTGTCTACTTTCTTCAGGAAACGACGTGCCGAACGCACATCTTCGACAATGAAATGGCGAATGCCGGCAATGATGTCCTTATTATAAGATGGCAATACATGCTCCACAGGCGTGTCGCCTAGGGTAACTGGCAAAAGATAAAGGGCTGTGTCCACGGTTTCTTTTCAATTAATGGTTTGGCATATTGACAGCCACCTGCACGGACAGGCGGCATCGTCATTGTATCCAATGATTGGAATACGTGTGCGAAGATAGGCAAATAGCACGGGGCAGCCAAACCTGCCGGAAGGAAAGAATAAAAAAAGACGGCTGAAAGCCTGTAGGTACCTTATACACGCCACAGTTTTCAGCCGCCCTAAATAAAAAGTAAATCGTATTTTTATCCGTAAATGATGTTTCCGTTGGCATCCTTATATTCATCGAGTCCCTTCTCGTAAGTAGCCATGGCACGAAGACTCATACCTACGCTGGAGAAACCACCATCGTGATAGAGGTTCTGCATTGTCACCTTACGGGTCAGGTCAGAGAACATCACAATGCAATAGTCGGCACATTCATCGGCCGAAGCATTGCCCAGAGGAGACATGCGGTTGGCAAAGTCGAACAGCTTGTCCATACCTTTAACACCCGAACCGGCAGTAGTCATGGTAGGCGACTGCGAAATGGTGTTGATACGTACGTGGTGTTCGCGGCCATAGATGTAACCGAAGCTGCGGGCAATAGATTCGAGCAGTGCTTTGGCATCGGCCATATCATTGTAGCCATAGAAAGTACGCTGTGCAGCCACGTAGCTCAGAGCCAGGATAGAACCATATTCGGCAATAGCGTTCATTTTCTTGGCTGCCTGTATCATCTTGTGGAAAGAAATAGCTGAAATATCCAGCGTCTTGCCCAGCATATCATAGTCGAGGTCGTCGTACGTACGTTTCTTACGAACATTGGGTGACATACCGATAGAGTGGAGCACGAAGTCTATCTGTCCACCCAGCACTTCCATGGAGCGCTTGAAAACGTTCTCCAGGTCTTCTACGCTGGTAGCATCGGCGGGAATCACCTCGCAATGCAGCTTTTCAGCCAGCTCAGATACCTGTCCCATGCGGACAGCTACCGGGGTATTTGAAAGTGTGATGACAGCACCTTCTTCCACAGCTTTCTCTGCAACTTTCCAAGCTATGGACTGCTCGTTCAGGGCACCGAAGATGATGCCTCTCTTACCTTTCAACAAATTGTAACTCATACCTATTCTATATTATTAAATGATAAATAAAAATTCTATGGAGAAGTGATATTCCGGGAAACACCGACCGTTGCCCTTGCTTTCCTACCATCGCTCACCAGCTCTGCACATATTGTAGCTTGGGGAGGCACGCCGCTTCCCCTAAGGTCGGCTTTTCGGGCGCAAAGATAGTAAGTTTCTGCATAAATAAGCAGAAAGTGTGCAAAGAAAAGGCAGAAAGTCCAAAAAATACACCAAAACCGACAAAATATCCACATGATTGTAGGCTATCTCAGATACTTTTGCATGCGGTAATTAAGAGGTTTTTTCATAATATTTATTTAAGGTTAGAATTAGGTTAACATGAATCTCTATTATTCTTTTCGCAAGCCACTCGGGAGAGCAGCTTGCGGGAGAATAATATAAAAAGAACAGAAAACAATCGTAAACTCAACAAATAATATCGCGAATGAACACACTTATCAAAAGGCTTTTAGCCCTGACTGCTTGCGCCCTGCCTATCTTGGCACAGACAAGCCTCGCACAAGAAAAAACGTGTGCAGACGACTGCTTATACAAGAATCTGCCTTTCGACATGCCCAAGGTTGAACGTCCTGTATTTCCCGACTACTCGGTAAATATTCTCCAGTTTGGTGCTAAAGGGAACGGTATTGAGCTCAATACCAAAGCCATCAATGATGCCATCAAAGCTGTAAACGCCAAAGGTGGCGGTACGGTTGTCATCCCCGAAGGCCTTTGGCTGACAGGTCCCATCGAACTGCTGAGCAACGTAAACCTGCATGCCGAAAAGAATGCACTGATTATATTCACCGATGATTTCAATGCTTATCCTATCATAAAGACTTCGTTTGAAGGACTGGAAACACGCCGTTGCCAGTCGCCCATATCGGCACGCAACGCCGAAAACATCGCTATTACGGGTGAGGGCGTATTCGACGGTTCGGGCGACAGCTGGCGTCCGGTAAAGAAAGGCAAACTGACCTCATCGCAATGGAACAGCCTGGTAAAAAGCGGTGGTGTGGTACAGGACAATGTATGGTATCCTACAGCCGGCTCGCTGAAAGGCGCCATGGCCTGCAAGGAGTTTAACAACCCGGAAGGCATTGAGACTGACGAGGAATGGAATGAAATCCGTCCTTGGCTGCGCCCGGTATTGCTCAACATTGTAAAGAGCAAGAAGGTGTTGCTTGAAGGGGTGACATTCAAGAATTCACCCAGCTGGTGCTTGCACCCATTGTCGTGCGAACATATCACCATCAGCCGCGTAAAGGTATTCAATCCATGGTACTCACAAAATGGTGATGCACTCGACTTGGAGTCGTGCAACTATGCCGTCATAGCCGACTGTATCTTTGACGCAGGCGACGATGCCATCTGCATCAAGTCAGGCAAGGACGAAGACGGACGCCGCAGGGGCGAGCCTTGCCAGAATGTGATTGTGAAAAACAACGTTGTGCTGCACGGTCATGGCGGCTTCGTGGTAGGTAGCGAAATGTCGGGCGGTGTGAAGAACATCTATGTCAGCGACTGCACTTTTCTGGGCACCGATGTAGGCCTGCGCTTCAAGAGTACCCGCGGACGTGGAGGTGTAGTGGAAGGCATCTACATCAACAACATCAACATGATAGACATTCCCCATGAGCCGCTGCTCTTCGACCTTTTCTATGGTGGCAAGGGAGCCGGTGAAGAGACAGAAGACGAGCTGGCCAACCGCATGAAAGCACAGATTCCACCCGTAACGGAGGAGACACCGGCTTTCCGCAACATACACATTTCCAACATTAACTGCAAAGGCTCGGGACGTGCCATGTTCTTCAACGGCCTGCCCGAAATGCCCATCAGCAATGTATCGGTGAAGAACGTATTCATCAGCGACGCCAAGTCAGGCATCGTCATCAGCCAGGCAAAGGACGTTGTGTTGGAAGACATTCATATTGAGACCAAAGGCGACGTGCTGCAAATTAAGAATGCCGACAACGTGAAAGTAAATGGCAAGGCTTACAAGAACGACAGTGCCAAGCCACAAGCCATAGGTTTATAAAATCACGCGGTTATTAGAACCGGCCCAACCAACAGGATGGCACACAGGCGACACAGATTTGACAGATTCTCACAAATTTAGTTTCTTTGCAGAAGAATAAACCTTTGTGATTAACTGCATGAACGGGGCGTCTGTGTGCCAATCTTGTTTTGACATTATTCCCCAAGCATATTTTCTTCACCTTTGAAACAATGAAAAAGATAATCTATATACTCTGCTGCCTGCTCGGCACAACTGTTTCCACCATGCATGCACAAAACACATTGATGCTGACAGTAGAAGCCGAGAACACCTGGACGCAGACGCAAACCGATGCACCTATTGTGCTCAGGCTGAGCGAGACGGGAGCAACTTTCCAAGTACGTTCGGCCATCGTGAAAGACGGAGAAACGGAAATTCCCTCGCAGCTTGATGACCTTGACGGCGATATGCGTGCCGATGAACTGGCTTTTGTTGTTACCTTGCCGGCTCAGACAAAGAAAAGCTACACCGTCACCCTCTCTGACGAAAAGAGCAACCACACCTATCCTGCACGCGTCTATGCCGAAATGATGATACGCGACACGAAGAAGGGCAAGCACTCTCCCATACAGTCAGTCACCGTGCCCGGCACCACCAACTTCTACAATACCGTACTGCACCACGGTCCGGCGTTCGAATCGGAACTGGTGGCCTACCGCATTTACTTCAACCAGAAACAGACGGTAGACCCCTATGGTAAGTTCAACAAGGGACTGGAGATAAAGGAAAGCCAGTTCTATCCTACCGACGAACAGCTGGCACGCGGTTTTGGCGATGATGTCCTGCTTGTAGGCAACAGCTGCGGCATAGGTACCCTGAAAGGCTGGGACGGCCAGAAGGCTACGCACATTGAACCGATAGCCTTCCGCACCGAGCGCATTCTGGCCTACGGCCCCGTGCGTACCATCGTGGATGTGGAAGTGAAGGGCTGGCAATACCAAGGCTCCGAACTGAACATGACCAACCGCTACATACTCTATGCCGGACACCGCGACCTGCGCGTGGAAACCTTCTTCGACCAGCCACTGGACAAGCAGACATTCTGCACCGGAGTACAAAACATCATGGGAAATGAAACTCTGTCTGATTCTGACCACAGGGGGCTGGTAGGAAGCTGGGGACGTCACTGGCCCGTGAACGACACCGTGAAGTACGCCAAGGAAACCATCGGCATAGCTACCTACATACCACAGCGATATGTACAGAAAGAAGTGGCCGACAAGGACAACTTCCTCTACACCCTTTCTGCTCCCGGTGAAAAGGGCTTCTGCCACTACACCATGTTCACCTCGCGCAAGGAAACCTTCGGCTTTGCCACACCGGCGGAGTGGTTTGCCTACATGTACATCTGGAAAGAAGGCCTGGAACACCCACTACACATCCGACTGAAGAAATAACCCTACTCACATATTTTCATCCAAACAAAGAAAGACACATCATGCGAAAAACTTTATTTGCCCTATCCCTGCTTGCAGCCTCAGCCGTTGCAGCGCAGAATACAAACTATGTATCGGAAGTATGGGTTGCCGACCGGGGCAACGAAACCTATCAGAACCCCGTGCTCTATGCCGACTACTCCGACCCGGACGCCTGCCGTGTGGGCGACGACTTCTACATGACTTCGTCGAGTTTCAACTGCCTGCCCGGCCTGCAAATACTGCATTCCAAGGACTTGGTGAACTGGACCATTATCGGTGCCGCCATACCCTATGGTTTCCCACCCTTTGAAACACCCGAACGCCCCGACCACGGTAACCGTGTATGGGCACCCAGCATACGCCACCACAATGGTGAGTTCTACATCTTCTGGGGTGACCCCGACCGCGGTGCCTACATGGTGAAGGCCAAAAACCCGAAAGGCCCCTGGAGCGAACCTATATTGGTAAAGGCCGGTAAGGGCATCATTGATACCTGCCCCCTGTGGGACGAAGACGGCAAGGTGTACATGGTACACGCCTATGCCGGCAGTCGGACAGGGCTGAAGAGCGTTATTGCCATCTGCGAGCTGAACAGCGATGCTACACAAGCCATTACCCAATCGCGCATCATCTTCGACGGACACGAGGCACACGAAACCTGCGAAGGCCCCAAGTTTTACAAGAAGGATGGCTACTACTACATTTTCCACCCCGCAGGCGGTGTGCCTACCGGCTGGCAGGTAGTGCTTCGCTCCAAGAATGTATATGGTCCCTACGAATGGAAGACCGTGCTGGCACAAGGCAACAGCCCCGTCAATGGCCCTCATCAGGGTGCCTGGGTAGATACACCTACGGGCGAAGACTGGTTTCTGCACTTTCAGGACGTAGGTGCTTACGGACGCCTGGTACACCTGCAACCCATGAAGTGGGTAGACGGATGGCCCGTCATAGGTACAGACAAGGATGGCGACGGCTGCGGCGAACCCGTACTGACCTACAAGAAGCCCAACGTGGGCAAGACGTGGCCCGTATGTACCCCGCAGGAAAGCGACGAATTTGACGGCTACACCCTCTCACCACAATGGCAGTGGCACGCAAACATCAACGAGAAATGGTCCTACTGCGCCGGTGACCGGAGCCTGTTGCGCCTGTATTCCTATCCCGTGACCGACGATTGCAAAAACTTGTGGGACGTGGCCAACCTGCTGCTCCAGAAGACACCGGCCCCCAACTTCACCGCCACCATGAAGCTTACCTTCACTCCCAGCCCCAAGTATAAAGGCGAACGCACAGGACTGGTAGTCATGGGCATGGACTACGCCGCACTGGCCATAGAAAACACCGAGAACGGACTGGTACTCTCGCAAGTATCGTGCCGCAAAGCAGATAAAGGCAACGCGGAAGAAGTGAACGCCAGCACCACACTGACAGACAGCACCGTGTACCTGCGCGTTAAGTTCAGCACCAATGGCCAGAAAATAGCCAAAAGCGAAGGCGGACACGACCTGGTAGTGAAATGCCACTTCAGCTACAGCCTCGACGGAAAGAAGTTCAAACCGCTGGGCAACGAATTCCAGGCCAGAGAAGGCAAATGGATAGGCACCAAGGTAGGTATGTTCTGCACTCGCCCTGCCATCAAGACCAACGACGGCGGCTGGGCAGACATAGACTGGTTCCGCATCACCAAGAAATAGTAGAAAAAGCCTTAACACAAGGCCTGCATCTGAAAAGGTTTCATTTTTCCACCTAAGATAACAGAGCTGACTATTCGTCAATAGATTACATACATATCTACAGGTAGCAAACGGCTATGTTTCAATGACAAATACAACCAGGTTTTGCATTGAAGCATGGCCGTTTGCAGGTATCGGAATAGCAGTTAACTGCTATCGCGTTAGGAGTTAACTACTATCATGTTAGCAGTGGACTACTATCGCGTTGGGAGTTAACCGCTATCAAAAGCCGAGTTAACTACTACCCCCAACCGTCACGGCCATACCTGCAACAGGCCTGCTTTTCCCCTGCAGCCCATCCTGATACAGACGAAAAATCTTATCTTTGCACACGATTAACAAAAAGACAAGACAATGAAAAAGCTCGTGATATTCGACCTCGACGGCACCCTGCTCAACACCATTGCCGACCTGGCACAAAGCACCAATCATGCCCTAAAGACCCTGGGCTATCCTACCCACGATACCGAAGCTTACAATTTCATGGTGGGCAACGGCATCAACAAACTGTTTGAACGCGCCCTGCCCGAAGGCGAGAAAACCGAAGAGAACGTTTTGCGCATGCGCAAGGAGTTTATCCCCTACTACGATGTGCACAATGCCGACCTCAGCCGTCCTTATCCCGGCATTCCCGAACTGCTGAAGCAGCTTCAAGACCAATCTATACAGCTGGCCGTAGCCTCCAACAAATACCAGTCGGCCACACGCCACCTCGTTGCCCACTACTTCCCCGACATCCAGTTCTGTGCAGTTTTTGGTCAACGCGAAGGTGTAAACACCAAACCCGACCCAACCATCGTACACGACATTCTGTCCATTGCACAAATTGACAAAAACGACGTACTATATGTAGGCGATTCAGGCGTAGACATGCAGACTGCTGCCAATGCCAGTGTTACAGCCTGCGGTGTCACCTGGGGATTCCGACCACGTACCGAACTCGAAGCTTTCAAGCCCGACTTTATTGTAGACGCCCCGGCAGAAATTGCCCGATTGCTGTCCGTTAACATCTGACACCCCCTGCCTTACAAAAAATACATAAAACGGCAGCTATAAAAAACAAAACAACCCCTTCCCTGCCCTCTGTCAGGCCCAGTATACCCGCTTCTGTGCCAAAAGGTTCTGGCAGAGGGCAGAGAGAAAAAAAAGAAAACAAAAAATCCCCCTGCTAAAACAATTATTGCACATTCCTCGATTTACATCCTTATACATTTGCACCGATGAATTAACAGTGTGTCCGAACACACATAGAAATAACCATTGTTCAATTAACAAACATGCAAAGGATGTCTAACAAGATGAAAAACATGCGCGCCGCGCTGCTATTCTTCATAGTGGCCGTGATTTCGCTTGGCGTATCAGCGCAGAATGTTACAGTAAAAGGTACTGTGAAAGACAAGACGGGAGAAACCGTGATTGGTGCTTCCGTAGTAGAGAAAGGAAATACCACTAACGGTACGATTACCGACATAGATGGTAACTACTCACTCAATGTTCCCTCCAACGCCACGTTGGTATTCTCATTCGTAGGTATGAAATCCTATGAAATTGCCGTAAAAGGACAAACAACTATCAATGTCACCATGGAAGATGACTCCCAGGCTTTGGAAGAGGTCGTTGTTATCGGTTACGGTTCAGTTAAGCGTAAAGACCTGACCGGTTCTGTCGCAACCGTCAACTCCGACGTACTGGCCGCCGTACCTGTTGCCAACGCCACAGAAGCTCTTCAGGGTAAAATGGCAGGTGTACAAATTACAACGACCGAAGGTTCTCCTGATGCTGACATGACTATCCGCGTACGTGGTGGAGGTTCTATCACACAAAGTAACGAACCGCTGTTTATCGTCGACGGATTCCCTGTTGAGTCCATCTCAGACATCCCTGCTTCCGATATTGAAGATATCACCGTACTGAAGGATGCCTCTTCAACCGCCATTTATGGTTCGCGTGGTGCCAACGGTGTAATCTTGGTTACCACTAAATCCGGAAAGGAAGGTAAAATCAACGTATCTTACAACGCCTATTATTCTTGGAAGAAAGTGGCTAAGAAACTAGATGTTTTAAATGCCAGAGATTATACTGAATGGCAGTATGAACTGGCCAACCTTACAAACAAGGTAGAAGACTATGAAGAGCATTTCGGAAGCTATCAGGATATTGACCTCTATGACAATGTAGCTACCAACGACTGGCAAGACCTTACTTTCGGTCGTACCGGTCATACCTTTAACCACAGCTTGAATATTAACGGCGGTGGCGAAAAGATGAAATATGCATTCAGTTACGCACGTATGGACGATAAGGCTATCATGGAAATGTCCGACTTCGTACGCGATAACCTGAGTCTGAAATTAAATAGCAAACTCAGCAAGAGAATTTCTGTCGACATGCAGGCACGCTGGTCAAAGACCAAAGTAAACGGTGCAGGTGCCAATGAGACAAGCGGTGTCTACAACACCGACAAGCGCCTCCGCTATGCCATCCAATACACTCCCTACCCTGTAGCAGGAATCACCGATGCCGGCGATGACGACGGAACCAACTCCTCGTTCTACAATCCCCTCACTGCCTTGCGCGACAATGACCAGAGAAAAACCCGCACACAGCTTAACATGTCGGGAGCCTTTACTTGGGAAATTATTGATAACCTGAAGTTCAAGGCTGAATTCGGATATGACACATACAAGCAGGACACCAAGAAATACATGGGTGCCTCTACATATTATGTACAAAATGTGCCCTCATCATCCAACCAAGGCAAACCGGCCATCACACTTATCAATCAGTACAGGACTAAATACCGCAACACCAATACCCTGAACTACGACTTCAAGAAACTGTTCGATAAAAACAGCCTCCACCATCTCAACGCACTGGTTGGACAGGAATACATCATCGAAAAGAATGAAGAACTGACCAATACCGTACACGGTTTCCCCTCTTCATTTACCGCCAGCGATTGCTGGAACTTGACAACCCAGGGAACTCCTTACGAAATCACCGATTTCTACGACCCAGACGATATTCTGCTCTCTTATTTCGGACGTGTCAACTATGACTTCGACAGCAAGTATATTGTCAGCGCAACCTTCCGTGCCGACGGTTCTTCCAAGTTTGCCGAAGAAAACCGCTGGGGTTTCTTCCCCTCTGCAGCCGTTGCATGGCGTATTTCAGCCGAACCGTTTATGCGTAGAACCAACCATTGGCTTGATGACCTGAAACTGCGTTTCAGCTATGGTACTGCCGGTAACAACAACATTCCTTCCGGTCTGCTGACACAGGAATACGTTGCCAATGCCACTACTTGGATTAACGGCTACACATCCTACTGGGCTCCTTCCAAGACCATGGCCAACCCCGATTTGAAGTGGGAAACTACCATCACCCGTAACCTCGGTCTTGACTTCACCATCCTGGGCGGCAAAATCAACGGTACTATCGAAGCTTACCTGAACAACACCAAGGATTTGCTGATTCAATACCCCGTATCCGGTACCGGTTACGACTACCAATACCGCAACATGGGTGAAACCCGCAACAAAGGTTTTGAAGTATCACTCAACTACTATGCCATCAACAAAAAGAACTTCAGTCTGAGCGTCGGTGCCAACATTTCATTCAACAAGAATGAAGTCGTTTCTTTGGGCGACCTTCAGTCCATTGACAATATTTCTACCGCATGGGCATCTACCGAAATTGACCAAGACTTTGTTATTCGTACAGGTGAACCCATCGGACAAATCTGGGGATACAAGAGCGCAGGCCGTTACGAAGTAAGTGACTTTGATATCGCCGCTTCACAGGCCGCCGGCAAGTGGGTGCCGAAGGAAGGCGTTGTAGATTGCAGCGGCATATTGGGCACCAGCGTACAACCCGGTTCCATGAAGCTGATGGAAACCAAGGCAGAAAAGACCGGAACCATCACCACTGCCGACCGCCAGGTCATCGGTGACACCAATCCACTTGCTATCGGTGGTTTCAACCTGAATGCACGCATTTACAACTTCGATTTCTCGGCCAACTTCAACTACAGCATCGGCAACGACGTCTACAATGCCAATGCCATTGAGTACACCCAGACCTCCAAGTACCAGTACCGCAACCTCATCTCAACCATGCAGGCTGGCTCACGCTGGACCAACATTGACGCCATGGGCAACTACCTCAACTGGAACAACGCTGATGAACTGGCTGCACTGAACGCCAACACCACCATGTGGTCGCCTTACACAGGAAAATACATTCTGACCGATTACTATGTAGAAGATGCTTCTTTCCTGCGTTTAAGCACACTGACTTTGGGATATACCCTGCCACAGGCATGGCTCAAAAAGATAGGTATCAGCAACCTGCGTTTCTATGCAACAGCCTATAACGTCTTCTGTCTGACCAATTACTCTGGTTTCGACCCTGAGGTATCTACCATGCGCAAGACAAACCTGACTCCGGGTGTTGACTACTCTGCCTATCCCAAGAGCCGCCAATTCGTAATTGGATTGAACTTAAACTTCTAAAACCTAAAAACAGACTACGATAATGAAAAAACTAGCATATATAACCTGTCTTATCGCAGGCAGCCTTGTAACCTCCTGCGAACTGGATGCACCAACCAAATCATCCATGAGCGAAGATGTCATCTTCTCTACCGAAGCACTGGCCGACGCAGCTGTCATGGGCATTCATCAGTCGTTTGCCGAGACAAATTCCTACCGCGGACGTTTCATTCCTTATTTTGGAACCAACACGGACTGCGAAATCTACAACAACTACGCAGGCGTATCCGACCCTACGACCGACAAGGAAGCATCATTGGCATGCTACTCTGCCGACCCAACCAATACGTATATGAATACCACCAACAACGCCTGGGCCAAGCTGTACGAAGCCATTGAGCGTGCCAACAAGGCCATCGAATCCATCGAGGCCTACGGCAACATCGACGCCAACTCCAACATGGGGCAACTCTATGGCGAATTGCTCACCCTGCGCGGATTCATCTACTTCGACCTGGTAAAGGCATGGGGCGATGTACCTTACCGTTTTGAGCCCATCACCACCGAAACCATCTACCTGGCCAAGACTGACAGAGTGACCGTTCTCAAGAAAGTACTGGAAGACCTGCTGGTAGCCGAAGACTATCTGGGCTGGCCCAATGCCAATAGCTATACTACTTCCACCGAACGTGTCAGCAAGTCGTTTGCCAAAGGCCTGCGTGCCCGCATCGCCCTCTTCCTGGCCGGTTACTCCGAATGGCCCAATGAAGGATTGCGCTACAACCTGACAGACGCAACCGAACGTAACTCCATGTACCAGATTGCACGCGACGAATGCGTCAGCATCATCAACCAAGGCTGCAACCAACTGGGTGCTACCTTCGATGAAAACTTCCGCAACCTCTGCAAAGAAGACCAGACAGCCGGCAAGGAGTCCATCTACGAAATCCCCTTCTCAGACGGACGTGGCCGCGTGCTCTACACCTGGGGCGGCAAACATACAACCACCGACCAATGGACCAACCTTGCCAAAGGCGGTGTAAACGGACCGACTCCTACCTTGTGGTACGACTTTGATGCAGAAGATGCACGCCGTAACATTACCTGCCTTCCCTATGTATGGACAGACGGTGTTAAGACCATCAGTGGCTCTTCCGGTGGCGGTTGGAGCTTTGGCAAGCTGCGCTTCGAGTGGATGTCGCGCCTTGTCACCTCAACCAACGACGATGGCATCAACTATCAGGTAATGCGCTATGCCGACATCTACCTCATGGCAGCCGAAGCCGAAAACGCCCTAAATGGTCCGGCAAACGCCCAGCAATATCTGAAACCCATCCTTGACCGAGCTTACCCCAGTGCCAAGGCCAGCTCCATCCTGACTAGTGCCGGTGCCAGTCAAGACGCATTCCAGCAGACCATCATGGACCAGAGAAAGTTTGAATTCGCCGGCGAAGGCATCCGTAAAGTCGACCTGATGCGCTGGGGCAAACTGAGCGAGGTACTTGCCGAAACCAAGAGCAAAATGAGCAACCTGGCCAACCGTACAGGAGCATACTCCGATTATCCCAGCAAGATTTACTACAACGAAGGATTGGGCGCCGCCAGCACTGATGCCGATGGATATACCATCTACGGTCTGGAAAAAGGTGACACAGACGACTATGGCAAAGAGAACTTCGAAAGCAGTTCGTCTTGGTTTGTACTCGGTGCTGGAAGCACCCCGGACAAAGTACTTGAAAACGATGCGAAAATCAACAAGTACATTGAATACCTCTACATCAACGACCCCAACAGCAAGATGTTCTGGCCTATTTGGAAAGTATTTATCGATGGCAGCAACGGACTGCTTACCAACGATTATAATTATTAATCACTAACGCAAATCATATTATGAATCTACTCAAAAAATTCAATTATATACTGGGTATCGGGGCTGTGCTGCTCACCGCTACCGCCTGCTCGGACATAGCCGACGAACTGACCAGCGTAGAATACGACCGTCTGTTCTCACCTACTGAATTCGAGGCCAAAGTACAAAACAAAACAGAAGTAAAGCTGAGCTGGGAATGCCTGTCAGAAGACCTGACAACCTCCTATGCCATTGAATTCTTTGCCAATGACCCTGACATGGCCTGCCAAGGCACTGCCACCCTGTCCTTCAGCGACGTAAAAGAAAATCCCTACGTTGTGACCGACCTCATGGGCGAAACAGTATACTCTGTCAGAATCAAAGCCGTAGGCGAAAATAAAGAGTCTAAATGGACTACCACCACATTCGAAACAGATGCCGAACAAATCTTTGAAGCTGTTTCCGATGAAGATGTCACCTCTACATCCATCACTGTCAGATGGCCTGCCGGAACAGCCGTAACACAGATTATAGTAAGTGGTGGAAAAGAAGAGACCAGAGACCTTACCGCTGAAGAAATAGCCAACGGCTGCGCAACATTCACTGGTCTGGAATATGAAACGGAGTATACCTTCACCATTATGAACGGCAGCAAAGTACGCGGCAAGATTACCGTTACGACCCTGCCCAATTACACTCCTGCATACCCGGGCGACGACCTGCAAGCCCTGATTGACGCAGCTGCTGACGGTGAAACCATCATGCTGCTGCCTGCCAAGGATGGCTCAACCAATGTATTCGTCTACAACGACAGTGAAACAGGCGAAGCAACTACGCTCGAACTGACCGTCAACAAGAACCTTGCTATCAGCGGTTTGGCATCACAACCCGTTGTTGCTCAAATCAAGTTCGTTTTGGACGGAGCCACAGGCTTTACGACAGAGAACCTCACCTTTACCGGCAAGAAAGATGACGCGCTCATCAAGACAAGCAATGCTTCTGGAATAGTCAAGGTCAACAACATTGAGGCCAGCGGCTATGGCAACTTCATCATCGATCCAGGTGAGAATACTTGTACCATCGACGAGTTCAGCGTAACCAACAGCTTCTTCCACGACATGTGCTCAAGCAAACGTTTCGTTGATTCTCAGAAGAAGAAATGCGCCATCATGGTATTCAACATGAAGAACTGTACGGTAGCCAACTCATGCTCTGGCTCAGACTTCATCCGCTTCGACTACAATGCCAATGCCAACGGTATGGTTATCAACTTCGAAAACAATACGTTGTACAAGATTGAGGCCAGCTCCAAGGGACTGTTCTACATCCGTTCCAATGCTTCCGGTGACAAGAACTTCACCGCCAACATCAAGAACAATGTATTTGCCGAAATGAGCGACCAGGTATTCTTCAGTGAAGACTCGAAGACCGACAACCTCGTCTTCAGCAACAACAACTACTTCAATACGCCTTCACTCCTGGCCAACCCCGACGGAGGAAGCGGCAAGGTATTCGACACCACAGGCTTTGCGCTGGATCCCCAGTTCAAAGACCCGGCTAACAATGACTTTACTATTACAAACCCGACACTGATTGAAGAAAACATCGGAAATATATAATTAAAAGCCATTTAGGTTTATTGGGGAAATGCAGCGAGCAAATTTCCAAAACAGAAAGCAGCCCCACTGCTCTCCCCCCCCGATAAAGCATAATCAAGCAAATATTCCCTCAAAAGACGAGAGGCTGTCCCCACCTATAGGAACAGCCTCTCGTCATTTTAATCATCCTCAAAACAGCACTTCATCTATAAGATTACTTACGCCACTGATTCATCTACCATAGCCTTATTTACCTAATAATCAAAAACAATACACAATAGTGAGGCGTGGCACGCCACGTCTCTACTAGGCGGACGCACGATTGTGCAGATTAGGCAATAAAGAAATCTGCTTAACCCGCCCAATCAACGTCTAAAGGATATTGATGTCTGAAACACAGGCACAAATTCATGCAATCACCCCCTTACAAATCTAATAAAATAACCATCTATTTGTAAACAACGTCAGGCCAAGAAACATCAACAACCTATGTCACTAAGCCATATCTATTCTTCCACTTGCTTCTTTGTCTGAAACTGTTAAACAGATTTTTTATAGAATAACCTTATATCTCGGAAAGGATACGCAGGTATCGAAGACTTGAATTATACAAGTCACCGATAACCCAGAAAAATAAAAAACACAAAGACTAAGAAAAGGCAAGAGACAAGAAAAAAGGAAATACACGTATACTCTTAATGTCAACAAAACATCTGCTACGAGGAATTGCTGGGCAAAGAAAGCGACGAGACACAGATACCCGACGAGGGGGAAGAAGAAGGTGGCGGAGGCTCCATGGGATAAGCCAATGTCGATTGAATGAAGGAATGAATGCCCGCAAGGATGACCCCGCCTTGCGGGTTTTCTTTTAAACTGCAAACCAAAACGGAGATAATCTAAAAGCTGAGGAAAGCTTAGAGTGCCGAAAAGCTGGCACAAAACTTACCTTCAAGTACACATCGCTTGTATTATATGGCAACTGACGGTTTCTTACGATAAGCTATCAGGAGTCTCACCTGAAACATGGAATTGTTAGACAATAGTCAATGTTGGACATACCCAAAAAAACGCTCCAAGGCTTTTGCTACCTCGGAGCGTTTAATTATATCAGGGCATGAACTAATTCATGCTTATAAAAGCAACTGTTTACGGCAATACAACCAAATAAGTATCATCATAACTGGAACCATCAAAGTAACCACCAGCATCAGGCATATAGAATACAGGAGCCAATGAGAATGTCTTCTCGTCTAATACTTTGTTGTGAGAACCGTCCATCTCAAGAGAAAGCGGATGATAAGCATAAACATCACCATAACCGGTGTAGTTCAAACCGATACCGAAAGCGTTGTAATATACCAGACCATCGGTTACCCAGAACTCAATATAGTTGGCTTTTGCCAAAGAAGTAGTGAATCCATCAGGAGTGCCAGCAGTATAAACTTCATCATACGGATTCATCACACGATAGCGGTCAAAGCCTTCAGCCTTCAAAATGGTAACCGGTACTTCGATACCGACAAAGAAGTTGTCAATAAATGAACCTGTACCAAGTTCAACCCAGTTATATTCCTTCTGAACAGTAATTGTAGTAGTTTTATTACCACCAACAGCTATCAGGTCATCAGCCACATCCAGAGTCAAGGTAACATCCAAATCTACACCTATAGCCAAAGGTTCTACATTAACCGTAATCTGTGTCTTGGTTTCACCTTCGGCAAAGTTGAAACCTGTAACCGTACAACCTTCCAAGGGTGCATCACCCACTGCTGCTGAAATCGTAACATTACCACTCAATGTACCTTCACCATTGGCTCTGACAACTTCCACCGTGAAAGTCGGGTCTGTAGACGGAACCGCAACTCCTGTCAATGAAGAAGAAAGGAAAGACACTCCCTGCTTGTCATAAGTCGGTCCCTCCTGGTCTGTGTTACAAGCACTAAACAGCCCTGCAACCAGCACCATAAGTAAAACTGATATCTTATTTAAATATTTCATAATTATCATTTTTTATATGTATAAAATAGGTTTATTCCGCATAATCACCTGTCGGGTTCTGGTCTTTGGTAGGATCCATGTTTATATTTCCGTCAAACTCAGACTGAGGAATAGTCAATACCCACATGTAGCACTCAGGGTCGTCTGTCGGGCGGTTGCCGAGCAGTGCTGCATCAGGCCAACCATCTTCTGCCGTACGGCGGAAACCTTGTTTCAGACGACGGATATCATAGATACGACCGAACTCACCCCAAAGTTCTACACGACGCTGCAAGATGATTTCATCGAGCAGTGAGCCTGTAGCCTCACTGGTCAAAGTACCCAGTGCAGTACCGGTCTTCGTACAAGTATAATCCTGTATA
Source organism: uncultured Bacteroides sp. (assembly GCA_900553815.1). Classification (GTDB taxonomy): domain Bacteria; phylum Bacteroidota; class Bacteroidia; order Bacteroidales; family Bacteroidaceae; genus Bacteroides. The sequence continues at coordinate 17,695 of USEY01000006.1, read as the reverse complement.
CGAGAAGACATCACTGCAGTCAGGTCTTCGATGGCAGCGGCCTCTTCGCCTAAACGACATTCAGCCTCAGCGGCAGTCAAATACATTTCCTCTACACGCATCCAGATGTAGTCACCCATCCATGTCTGGTAATCAGAGAATTTGAATTTTTCCTGCTGATAACCACCTTCACCGTTGTTCGGGTCAGCGGGATTCCACCAGTTACGACGAACGTCGATAGAAGATATTCTGTTGTACAGACCCTTGCTTATTTGCTTGCGGGCAGTAGAACCATAGGCACCCATGTCAGCATCCATGTGAGAGAACAAGCTGGCATACATACCTGACTGGTCAGATATGATTTCGGCACCCCACATTACATTTTTGGCTGAAACGCTGTTCACACCGGCAAACGCGTCATCGTCAGGAGCCAATACCGTACAGCCACTGGCATCAATAGCAGCATGAGCAGCAGTCTTGGCTGTGCTCCAGTCTTCCATTACCAGCGCGATACGAGCCTGCAAGCCCAGCGCAACAGCGTAGCTGATGTGGCTGATGTGCTTACGCGTAGTACCGTTCAGCAAGGTAACTGCATTGTTGATATCCGATACAATCTGGTCGTATACTTCCTGCACCGTTGCACGAGGATTACCCTGCGTACCGGCTACGGTAGGTTCAGTATAGATAGGACAGCAAGGATCAGTTTGATGTCCTGCATAAGTACGGGCAAAGCTCTGAGCCAGCATGAAGTAAGAGTAAGCACGGATAGCGTAAGCCTGACCGATAACATAATTTACATCAGCCTCAGCACCTTCCATGGTCTCGGCAGCAGCCAAAATGTAGTTGGCATTGGATACCCATGTATAGTAAGCATTCCACAAGTCGTATGAACGCCAAGCTGTGCTTGAATAACGGTCCTTTACCTGATAGAGAGCATCGTACCAGAACCAACCACTACCCATACCAGCCATAATCATATCATCGCCCATCACATCGGCCATCAGGTTATAAGCACTGATACCAAAGCATTGGTGTGTATTGGCTGAAGGAGACCAAGCCGAATACATGGAACGATAAATACCATTCAAGGGGACCAACGCTGAATTTGCATTAGACAACAGGCCTTCACCTGACATTGAGTCGGTTGGTGAAGTCTCAAGAGCGTCGTCCAAACAAGAGGACAACGTGGCGCATCCCATCAAACCGACAAACATATATTTGAATAACTTTTTCATACTTGTTCTAAGTTTTATATAGGTTAAATATTAGAAGTTGACTTCTACACCCAGTGACCAGGTCTTGTTGGGAGTATAAGCGTAATCTGTAGAACCTGAGAAGTTGTACTGCGGGTCCATACCTTGCAGGTGAGTGAACAGAGCCAGGTTGTCAACCGAAGCAAATACACGTACAGAGTTCATGTTCACCTTGTTCAACCAAGACTTAGGCAAGGTGTAACCCAGCGTAATGTTCTTGATAGCAAAGTAAGAAGCGTCAACCAGGAAGCGGTCGTTTGTTGCATACGAACCGGCAACTTCGATACGAGGAACATCGGTGATGTCACCCGGCTTCTGCCAACGGCGCAGCGCATGTTCATTCCAAGCGTTGTTGTAGTACATATTGTTCATCGAACCGGCATACAGGCTATCGTAAATCTTACCACCGATAGAGTAAGTAGTCAGGATATTCAGGTCAAAGCCTTTCCAAGAGAAGTCTGTAGCCAAGCTACCGTAGAGAGTCGGGATACGGCTGCCCAGGTAATACTTGCTGTTAGCGGCCTTGCTGTAGTCACTGCTGATGCGTTCGTTGATGATATTACCGTTTTCATCCTTATCATATACCCAGTAGAGCTGAGCACCTGTTGCGGGGTCAACACCAGCAGACTTAGCCATATAGAAGGTATTGATTTCCTGACCTTCCTTGATGCTGTAGATACCGCTGATGATTTCAGGGCTTTCAGCTGTCAGCTTCAGCACTTTGTTCTTGACGGTAGAACCCATCCAGCTGATGTTCCAAGTAAAGTCGTTGGTCTTGATAGGAGTACCCTTGATTTCGAATTCAAAACCGCTGTTGCGCATATCGCCCACGTTGGCATTGTAGCCGTTGAAACCAGTAGAAGTAGCCATCGGGTAGCTCAGCAACATGTCAGTAGTCTTCTTGTTGTAGTATTCTGCATTGATGCTCAAGCGGCTATCAAACAGAGAAGCTTCGATACCTACGTTGAAGTTGTTGTTCTTCTCCCAAGTCACCTTCTTGTTCTCCAGTGTGCTGACCATACCACCGATTTGTGCTGAGTTAGACCAGCTCAGGTCATAAAGGCTCTGCCATGCATAGTATGAACCCAGGTCATCGTTACCCTGCTGTCCGTAGCTGACTTTCACTGACAGGTTGTTCACCCATTCTACGTCTTCCATGAAAGCTTCCTTCGATACACGCCAGTTACCACCTACAGACCAGAACTTACCCCAACGGTTGTCTTTGTAGAAACGAGAAGAACCATCGGTACGGAACGAAGCATCAAAGTAATATTTCTCATCGTAGTTATAGTTGAAACGACCCAACCAAGACTCGATGCGATAGTTGTCAGTATAAGAGTCAGCGTTGTACAGCGTAGTACCCGGACGGAGTTCCAAGATACCGTCTACCAGGTTAGTCTTACCTGCTGACAGGTATTGATATTCATAAGCGTAGAATTCGTGACCGGCCAATACATCGAAGTTGTGCAAACCGAATGAACGGCTCCAAGTCAACAACTGGTTGAAAGTGTAGCTCTGCATGCGAGTGTTATACTTCATCAGCAAACCACCGGCATTAGCCTGGTTACCATGATACATGTTCATGTATGACTTCTGAGACAGGTTGCGGTAGTCCATACCGAAGTTAACGCTCAGTTTCAGGCCCTTGAATACGCCGAAGTTATCATTGTCAGAACCAAATGTCATACCGGTACGCAAGCTGGCAACGTCATTTCTCACGTCAGCCTTATCGTCAACCAGACCACCCAGCGGGTTATAGTCTGTATAGCTACCCGGACGACCGTTTTCACCATAGTCAAGCTGCGGCTGTCCGTTCTCGCCCAATACGTTGTTACCTTGCATATCCTTGATGTACATAGGCAACAGCGGAGAAACGAACTGAGCAGAATACCATACGTTAGAAGTAGAAGAACCGTCGTAATCGCTGAAGTTCATCATAGAGTGAGTCAAAGCAGTATTCAAGTTAGCCTTGAACCAGTCAGTTACAGTAGAGGTTATATTAGCACGGGCATTGTAACGTTGGAAACCGGTTGTTACCAAGATACCATCCTCGTTTACATAACCCAGTGAGAACATATACTTAGTCTTTTCAGTACCACCGCTCAACGAAAGCTGATGTTCGTGACGGAAAGCGTTGTCTTTCTGCAGGGCATCCATCCAGTTTTCATTCCAGGCAGAAACCGCATCAGCCTGAACCATGCCAGTAGCAGGGTCAATGATCGTATCCCATGTGTAGTTTTTGAAGGGGTTGTAAAGCTCACCACCCAAGGTACCACTCAAAGCAGCGCGTGCAGCAGCCTCACCATCAGCCCAAGAATAACCGTTCTGGAAGATGTAGTTGTTACGCAAAGCCTCGTAAGTCAACTGAACAAAGTCTTTCTGGTCAACCATGTCATATTGGTCAATAGCGCGTGAAGACCAACCTACAGTAGAACGCCAAGTTACGTTAGTCTTACCTTCCTTACCCTGCTTGGTAGTAATCATCACAACACCGTTGGCACCACGTGCACCATACAATGCACCGGCCGAAGCATCTTTCAAGATAGTCATTGACTCGATATCAGCGGGGTTGATAGAAGAAAGTGTACCATTATAAGGAATACCGTCTACTACATACAGAGGAGAGCTGCTGGCATTGATAGAACCGTAACCACGGATAACGATAGAAGCAGACTCACCAGGCTGTCCTGAACCAGAAGTAGTCAACACACCAGTAGCCTGACCTTCCAGACCCTTACTAATATTAGTAATAGGACGAGACTCTAACTTCTTATTATCAATAGTAGAAGCAGAACCGGTGAATGAAGACTTCTTAGCCGTACCGTAAGCAACGACCATCACCTCGTCGAGCACCTCAGTATTAGGATGCAGTCTCACTTCCACATTGGGCTGAATAGCTACTTCCTGAGTAGTCATACCAATGTAAGAAATTACCAGAGTTTTCGCAGAACTTGGTATCTCTATATCTCATTGTATTATAGTTTGTTATATAAAAGACAAAAAACTACGTCTACCCGCATTCGACGGCTCGAATACGGCATAAAACGTAGTTTATCTTGCAAAAGTATACCAGAGTGATACTAGAAGACTGGTTAACTTGTTGGGATATAGCATCTAATAATTTCACTAGTTAGGAAACTGTTATCCTGATTAGTACCACGCCATCATAGATTTTCCACTTCTTCCTGCGACAATCCCGTTGCTTCTGCAATCATTTGAACAGGCATTTTGTTCCTTTTGAGGTGGAAGGCTATTTCCCGGGCTTTATTAAGTGCACCTTCTGCTTTCCCTTCTGCTCTTCCTTCAGCCCTTCCCTCTGCTCTTCCTTCTGCTCTTCCTTCTTCACGTTCTGTATTGATATTATCGCGCAAAATTACAATATTGTCCAAATGGCGATAATAGGCAGCCAATTCATCTTTTGTCATACTGTCCAATTTCAACCTTTCACGTGCTTCCTTCAGGCCGGGAGCTGTTGCAGTAGATGGTATTTCTCCTGTATTCAGGTAATAAATCCATTCCTCCAATGGACTTTTGGCTACTTGGTTGAAACCATCCACCTTTAATATATAATATTCAGGATATAGTTGGCTGACCTCGTTTACCTTGAAAGTCTGTTTCTGGAAAGGCGACAATTCCAGTACATCGTGGATATGGATGCCGCGAAATTCCGTTTTCCCATGATAGACGGTGTCCTTTCCACTACCTAAGTTGAAATATACGATATTGATACTATACACCTTACGCACTTTCTCATATCCTTCTCCACGGTTGATGTATTCTGTCACCAGCTTGGAAGCACCGAAGAGCATTCGTTGGAAATAGGCATATTCATTATTATTTTGCACTTCTATCAGGACCAACTGTCCTTTAGAGTCCTCGGCAAGTAAGTCCACTCGATTGTACTTGTCGAATTCTTCTTCCTGGTTGCTTTCGCTTTCCAGCAGCTTGCAAATAGTTATTTTCTCCTTCAGCAGAGTAGTCAACAACCCCTCCAATACGCTGAAATTTGCTTTGTTGCGCAACAGGCGCTTCATTGCCCAGTCGAAACGGATGATTTGATTGTTTTTGTCCATATCAGTTCGCTTTTCTGCAAAAGAATAAAAAAAAAATCATTTGACCAAATATGTAAAAGCGGAATATGCGTATAAGTATTCACCTCATTAATCGTTAGGACTAAATGTCTTTAAATAGCTGTCCTACAGATTTTTAAATGACTTTCTGGTAATAAACGGATAACCTAGTCTACTCGTTTTGTTGCTTCTACCTTTCTTTTAGAGGAAATTTGTCCTATTTTTCATCTTCTTCCTTTCTTCCCCCCTTCAGAAGCGCCCTTTCTTCGTTTCTATAGGAACGAACTTGGTACGGAGCAGGTACGACTGGGGTACGACTGAGGTACGACTGGGGTAAAATTGTTCTATTTTTAAGATTTTCGGAATCGGGCAGCCTTGTTTGGCCACCTTTAGCTTTACTTCCTTCCCGAAGCATACGCCATGTTTGGGGAAGGACATACAGTTGTGCTGTAATAGGAGGCTGCTTATTATGGAGAAGAATGTTTGCTCAGGTCGGCTATGATGGTGGCGTCCATCACGTTGGTATAGATTTGGGTGGTTTTGATACTTTTGTGTCCTAATAGTTTTTGCACAGTAGTAATGTTGACTCCCTTGTAGAGTAGCAGGGTAGCGTAGGTGTGGCGGGCCGTGTGGAATGAAAATGGTTTAGACAGTCCGGCTAGGCGTGCTATTAGCCGCAACTCCTTGTTGAGATTGGAATTGTTTTTGAGGTTGAAGAAGCTGTTCAAATCATTGCGGTGGCGATTCAGTATGCTGATGGCTTGGCCATTGAATAGCAGATTTAGCGGCAGGCGCACTTCAGTACCGGTTTTGACAGTTTTATATGTCAGCCATGTCAGCTGGTTGCTAGTGCTGATGTTATCGTGGGTGAGATGTATGAAGTCGGAATACCTGATGCCCGTGTAGCAGGAAAACAGAAAGGCGTCCAGAGCTTGCCGGTGTTTGGCTGATTTCTCGTCTAACTTCAGCGTTTGCAAGCGATGCAGCTCGTCGGAAGACAGAAAGGTGTGGTGACTTTCTTCTGTTCTTATTTTGTAGACCCGGAAGGCATAGTCCTTGATATCCATGTAGCCCTTGTCAATGGCTGTGTTCACATAGCGTTTCAGGTGTTTCAGATGTTTGGCTATCGTGTTGGTGTGGTAGCCTTTGTTGCGTAGGAAGTGACTGAAGGCTTCAATGGCATCCAGTGTCAGCTCATTGAAGGCAATGTGTCTTCTGAAAGCCAACAAGTGCTTCAGCGTGCTCTGGTGGTTGCGCCGTGTACTGGCTTTTATATTCGACACTTCTATTTCCTTGCGCATGAAATCGAGAAATGAACTTGTGTCGTGACTTGATTGCACAGTATCTTTCAGCAATTCCAAGGTGACCACTCTGCCTTGTTTCCATAATTCCAGCTCTTTTCCTTCAATCTGTGCCAGTTGTTCGTGGAGCAGTCTGTTCAGTGCCTCGGCATTGGGATGTTTCTTCACGACAGACTGTCGGGCATCCCATTGTTCCGGTTTCAGGTAGATTCTGGTAGAGAAATACTTTCTTTGCTTGTTCAGATAAGCTTCAATTTGCACTAACGCTTTTCCACCGCGGTTTAGGCATCCTTTCCTGTTGTAGGAAAGTTTGTAAATAATTTTATTCATAATAATAGCTTTTATAAAAAATGATTCTCCTTTTGCTAGCGAAGACAGTTTTTCAGTCGCAAAACGGCAGTTACAATTGCTGCGGAAAAGGCAGTTGTTTTATTGCAAAAAGCCATTTTTCCCTATATAGACGCATGCAATTTGCCACATAGATGTCTATTCGGACGCCTTATCCACACTTTTTTTAAGCATTTTATATTAAAAAATTGCATTTTCGTAACTAAAAGAGGCAAAAACTATTAATCAGAATGAAAGTAGCAAGTATCCATTTATAGATAAACCTCCTCTGTTTTTATGCTCAAAAGCATAAAAACAGAGGTTTGCTTAACATTTTGATAGAAACGCAAGTTTTTTTCATAAAATAAATTGTTAGTTTCAGTTTTATTAATACATTTGCATTTCGTTAGAGTAAAAAAACAATTAATGTAAAGTTAAACTTTAAGAGAGAATTTATGAAAAGAAAATTAATGCTGTTATTGGCCTGTTTTTTTGTAGGAATAGGCTTAGTAACTGCCCAAACTCAGAAGGTAACGGGTGTCGTTATTTCTGAAGAAGACGGGCAGCCAGTTATTGGCGCTTCTGTGTTGGTAAAGGACACGCAAGTGGGTGCTATCACAGACGTAGATGGTAAGTTCGTTTTGAACAACGTACCAAGTTCTGCGAAAACTTTGGTGATTTCTTACATTGGTATGATGAGCCAGGAAGTAGCTATCCAGCCCAATGTGGAAGTGAGATTGCATCCTAATACTGAAGTGCTCGATGAAGTGATGGTCGTTGCTTACGGTACGGCTAAGAAGTCTGCATTTACTGGTTCAGCAACAGTAGTAAACTCTGAAGCCATTGGCAAAATCCAAGCATCTAATGCTGCTAATGCACTAACTGGTAAAGTATCTGGTGTACAATTAACAAATTCATCTGGACAACCCGGTGCTACAAGTCCTACAATCCGTATCCGTGGTATTAGCTCTATCAATGCAGGTAATGACCCTCTGATTATTTTAGATGGTGCACCATTTGAAGGTGACCTAAACAATATCAGTACACAAGATATTGAATCAATGACCGTACTTAAAGATGCTGCATCAAATGCATTGTACGGTGCCCGTGGCGCAAATGGTGTAATTATCATTACAACTAAAAAAGGTAATGCAGGACAAGCACGTGTTACAGTAGATGCCAAATGGGGTTCTAACTCACGAGCTACACAAGACTATAATTTCATCAAAGATCCGGCTCAATACTATGAAATGTATTATAGCGCATTGAAAAACTACTATTTAGGTCAAGGCATGGACAATGCAACAGCTCATGCTAATGCTAATAAGAATATGTTGGGTTCTGGTGACTACGGTTTAGGCTACAATATTTATACTATTCCTGAAGGACAATATCTGATAGGTTTGAATGGTAAACTGAATCCGAATGCTACATTAGGCAATGTAATTGAATACAACGGACAGAAATATACAATTGCTCCAGATAACTGGCTAGACGAAGCATATAAAACAGGATTGCGTCAAGAATACAATGTTAGCGTTTCTGCGGGTTCTGACAAATCATCATTCTATGCATCAATCAGCTACCTTAACAATGAAGGTATTGTTGACAATTCAGACTATGAACGCCTCACTGGTCGTCTGAAAGCAGATTACCAAGTAAAAGAATGGTTAAAAATAGGCGCCAATATGTCATATACCCACTTTGATTCTAATTCTTTAAGTGAAGATGGTTCTTCCAATTCTTCGGGAAACATTTTTGCATATGCTACTCAAATAGCTCCAATCTATCCTCTCTATATCCGTGATGGCGAAGGTAATATCATGAAAGATAAGAATGGATTTACTATGTATGACTTTGGTAACAAAGATAACGCAGGTCTAAGCCGTCCATTCCTAAGTGGTTCAAACGCCTTTGCAGCTAATTTATTGGATACCAATAATGCAGAAGGCAATGCTATGACGGGTACAGGATTTGCAGAAATACGCTTCTTGAAAGATTTCAAATTTACTTGGACAAGCGGTGTAGCTATTGATGAAACGCGCACAAACGGTTTTACTAACCCTTACTATGGACAATATGCAACATCAAATGGTATTGCATCGAAATATCATACCCGCCAATTGGCTTATAACCACCAACAATTACTGAATTGGAAACATTCTTACGGTTCACACAATTTAGATGTTATGTTAGGTCATGAATCATATCGCTATAAATATTATTACCTCTATGCCAGCAAGTCAAATGTATTTGATCCTACAAACATAGAACTGGCCGGAGCTATTACAGAAAATGGTAGTGATTCATACGTAAACGACTATAATACAGAAGGTTATTTTGGACGTATACAATATGATTTTGCAGAAAAATATTTCCTTTCAGGTTCTTACCGTAGAGATGCTTCTTCACGCTTCCACCCAGATAACCGTTGGGGTAATTTCTGGTCAGCAGGTGCAGCATGGATTATTTCAAAAGAAGACTTCTTTGATATTGAATGGGTTGATTTACTTAAATTAAAAGCATCTTATGGTTCACAAGGTAACGATAACATTGGTGATTACCGTTACATCAACACTTACAGCATTGTAAACTCAGGTGGACACCCTGCTTCAATTCCCAACACAATGGGTAACAAAGACATCACTTGGGAAACTAACGGAAACTTCAATGCAGGTTTTGATTTTGAATTATTTAAAGGCCGTTTAACAGGTACAGTTGAATATTTCTATCGCAAGACCAGCGATATGTTGTTCTCTTTCCCTCTGCCTCCAACATACGGTTACACATCTTACTATGCTAACGTTGGTGATATGTGCAATCAAGGTATTGAAGCTGAGTTCAAAGGTACTCTTATTGAAACAAATGATTTCACATGGGATTTAGGCCTAAATCTGACACACTACAAAAATAAGATTTCTTATTTACCTGACGAACGTAAGACAATGGTTGTTGACGGAGTTCCTGGTTATAGTAGTGGTAACTATTACTATGGTGAAGGTGAAGCTCTTTATACCTATCGTATAAAAAAATACGCAGGTGTTGCAGAAGACGGACAAGCTCTTTACTATAAGAATGTAAAAGACGAAAACGGTAAGGTTATCGGTCGTGAAACGACAACAAAATATGACGATGCAGATTATTACCTATGTGGAACAGCGTTGCCAGATCTGTATGGTGGTTTCAACACAAGCCTTGCATACAAAGGTTTCGATCTGTCTGTTGACTTTACTTATCAGATTGGTGGCCAAGTTTATGATGGTGACTATGCAGGAATGATGTCTTCACCAACAGCCAGCAGCAAAGGTACCAACTTCCACGCAGACTTATTGAATGCTTGGACTCCAGAGAATAAGAACTCAAATATTCCTCGTTTCCAATTCGGTGATAATTATACAACAGCTTCTTCAGACAGATTTTTAACTAGTGCTTCTTACTTGAGTTTACAAAATATTAACTTTGGTTACACATTACCAAGCCGAGTAACTCGTACATTAAATATTGAAAAGCTGCGTGTATATCTAACTGCTGATAATATTTGGGTATGGTCAAAACGTCAAGGCCTCGATCCTCGTCAAAGTATCACAGGTTCAATAACTAATTCATATTATGCCCCCATGCGTACTATTTCAGGTGGCATCACTTTAACTTTCTAAATTTAATCCGAACAGACGATATGAAAACTAAAATATCAAAATTATTATTAGGGGTTTGTCTTTCCTCATCTCTGGTAATGACTACTGGATGTATAGAAGAGACTTTTCCGACAAGCGGTGCTACTGAAGACCAGTTAACTTCGTCAGACATGGCTACCTCTGCCATGTTGTGGGCAATGCCGGCCAGCCTGAATGTAGTAGGTGTAGTGGCATCAAGTTACCACTGGGATTGGGGATATGGATCTATTATGCACATCCGCGATGTAATGACTGAAGACATGGCTGTAATAAGCTCTGGATATGACTGGTATCAGTCTTGGGAACAAAATATCTATCAGGGCGAAAGCTATGTTTATCCACAATTTATATGGAACTATTATTGGCAAGCTGTACTTACTACTAATAAATTGATTGCTGCTATTAACCCCGAAACCGCATCTGAAGCCCAAATGGGATATTTGGCAGCAGCACATGCCTTCCGCGCATTTTTCTATCTGGATATGGCACGCATGTATGAATTCCTTCCGAATAAAGCAACTACTGCTGATAATGTTCTTGGATTAACAGTACCTATCGTAACAGAAACGACAACAGAAGCTGAAGCACGAAATAATCCACGTGCTACAAAAGAAGATATGGCAGCATTCATTCTGGGAGATTTGGATTTTGCAGAGGAACATATTAACAAATTAGGCGAATCTTCGAAAGCATTGCCACATCTTGATGCTATTTATGGTTTGAAAGCCCGATATTATATGTGGCTGGAAGACTATAACAACGCGAGAACATTTGCACGTCAAGCTATTAATGCATTTAATGGCAATCCTATGACGGAGGAACAATGTTTAAGTACAACAAAAGGTTTCAACGATATATCATGCTGGATGTGGGGCTCAGAGATGGTTTCTGAAGATAATGTAGTAAAAACAGGTATTTTGAACTGGGCATCATGGATGTCAAATGAAACATCTTTTGGCTATTCAAGCCAAGCACCTTATCTTATGATAAATTCAAATCTGTATGATAGATTAAGTGATACAGACTTTAGAAAAAAAATGTGGAAGGCTCCAGAAGGAGGAATGCTGGAAGGTGAAACTGATTTCTTGACATCAGCAGCTTTTGGCAATTTCGGTAATAGATTATCAACGTATTCTTCTGTTAAATTCCGTCCTGCAGAAGGTAACTGCGATGACTTTACAGTAGGTGCAGCAACTGCATATCCATTAATGCGTGTAGAGGAAATGTATTTTATCGAAGCAGAAGCTGCCGCACAATTAGGAGACGCTCAAGCTGTAACACTACTTAATAACTTTATGACTTCTTATAGAGATCCGGAATACATATGTGCTGCAAGTGGTCAAGAGCTAATTGATGAAATCATTTTCCAAAAACGAATTGAACTTTGGGGAGAAGGATTAACATTCTTTGATGTTAAACGTCTGAATATGTCGGTAACTCGCGGATTCGTAGGAACCAATTTTGCTAACGCTACCCGTTTCAATACAGATGGACGCCCTGCATGGATGAATCTTTGCATTGTTCAAACTGAAAAGAACAACAATTCAGCATTAATAGGCTTTGAAAATCCTGATCCTAGCGGCGCATATAACGAATGGATTGATCCTAGTGAACAAGAGTAAATAGTGTAAGAATAAAGAATAAACTGAGAATAAATATGAAAAAGATTAATACAATAATGCTTGCCTTGATGAGCATATTGATGCTGGGCTGGACATCATGTACCGACAGCGTTGATTATATGGCAGCAGGACCTGTAGAAGGTCAAGGAGTTTATTTCCCAACTTCTGTTAAGACCTCATATACATTAGACGGAACTAGTGGCGAAATTACTCTTAGTGTAATGCGTACAGATACCATTAACGCTACAGATGCAGCTGTAACCGCAACAATTACAGAAGGTGGGGAAAACCTGTTTACCGTGCCAAGTACAGTTAGTTTTGCAGAAGGCGAATCGACTTCGAGCATGACAATTGCCTACGACAATATAGTACGAGGAACAACTTACCAAATAACATTAACATTTGCAGAAGGAACTCCATATTCAAATTCGTCCATAACATTAACAGTCTTATATCCAGAAGAAATTGTATATGAATGGGAAGTAATTTCAGAAGATGCCATCTTTACTGAAAACATATTCTCTATGTATGGCGGTACAAATATTGCGATAACCAAACTTACAGTGGAAAAAGCCAAAGGCTATAACCTCTATCGTTTCAAGAGTCCATATGATAACAACTATATGGCAGAGAACTGGGGCCTTCAAAACTTCTTCCCTGAAAATTTTGAATATCCATATATCGTACTTGATGGAGAAACATATTCAGAGTTGAAGAAATGGTATATTGCACCTACTAATTTAGGTTTCAAAATGACTGACGGGAAGGGTCCGAGCGTAGATCAGACTTGGAATACCTTTGGCTCTATTGCAGGAAATCTGCAAACATCTGCTGGTCCTATTCCTCCTGAAAGCACCGACTATCCTTTAGGTACTTATGACGAAAAGAAACAATTGTTCGATCTTGGAGCAACATATCACAACCTTGATGGATATGGATTCTTTATTCTCAATGCTGGTTCATTCACTTTAGCACTGAATCCTGCATTGTTAGCTCCCGACTATGATCGAGACTATACTTGGAAAGATGTACCTGAGGCTACAGGATTCTTTACCACACAAATCGAAGAATTTGGCGAGAACAACTACTGGAATCAATTAATTCAGCAAGCTGAAGAGGATCCCACATTTTATCGTATGCCTAACTTGTATTCTGCTGAAGAGAAAGCACACCTGTATTTCCATGTTGATATGGAAAAAGGTACAGTGGATATTCCACGTGGTCAGAACAGTGGCTTGGTTACTTTCGGTGGCAATACTATTTATATACAGCCTATACCCAACAAATCATCATACAATACCCAAACTGGCAAATTAATATTGGCTATTGAATTCTACTTAGCCGATGAGAGCGGAAAGCTTACCACATCATTGGCTCAGGTATATGAAACATTCTTGTGGGGTCAAAGTGAAATTGACCAGTTACAGACAAAACTTCCTATAGACAAGTATGTTGGCAACTGGGTTGCTACGTTAGACGATGGTGAAGGGAATGGTGGTGAAACGCTAGTAAATATAACCAAAAAAGACGCCACAACCTTACTTGTCAAAGGTTTGTCAGGTGGTGTAATTGAAGGATACGATGATTCCTTCTTACTGAATTACGATGCCGAAACTGGCTATCTGGGATTTCAATCTCAGTATACGGGAGTAATTCAAGGTATGCAAGGAATTATTGGCGTATGTAATAGCAGGATGCCCGGTTCATTCGGTCTGGAGAATCTGATTGGAGGTTTGGACAAAGAAGGAAACTTCTTGTTCATCAACGATCCGAGCAACCAAGGACGTTATGACGGTATGATATATGTTGTTGATGACGGACAAGGACAGTATATGTTCTTGAGTGGATATTGGAATAACCTCTCTTGGCCTGCTTATGTTCCCGAAACAGAATCATTTGCTACTCCTCTGGATAAAGCACGCATGAGCGGTAGTTTCCAATCAATAGAAAAAGGTTTTGAGCCACGACGTGTTTATATACATCGACTAAACGCTCAACCACAATCGTCAGAGCTAAATAAACAACGAAGAAATAGCAGTGTTAAACTAGCTCCCTCGATTGAACAGCCTGTAGCTTTTAAGTTGAATACTAAGTAAGCATAGTTACTGTTATAACATAAAAGGAGGAAATCCATAATGTGGGTTTCTTCCTTTTTATATTTATAGCCCAATATAAGTCCCCAAACAACCTTTTACCCCAACTATCAATTAAGCAAAACCCACAGAGAATTAAGAAAAATGGTAGAATTTTAGTAGAATAACATAACGTGAGTTCGAAATAAGAATAAATATATCTTGCTGATAAATAGAAACATAGCAATAAAAGTATTAAATTTATAGTGAGCAATTATAACATTTAAACGATTATCACTATGTTTCCAGAGTCTAAAATTACAGAGATTTATTGTATGGTCGATGATTTCTGTAAGGAATTTACATTTCAACAGGAAAAATATATGGTTGAAGACAAGAAACAGAAGCATCGCAACAAGCCCAACCGTATGAGTGATGCTGAGATTATGGTTATCCTTATCCTGTTCCATTCCGGTGGTTATTACTACAAGGAATATGTCTGTAAACATCTGAAACACCTTTTTCCGCGTCAGGTTTCCTATAACCGTTTTGTGGAACTGGAGAAGGAAGTATTGCTTCCCATAACCATCTTCATCAAAAAAGTACTGCTGGGAACCTGTACCGGCATCAGTTTTGTTGACTCCACTCCTTTACGTGTCTGTCGCAACCAGAGAATTCTGATTCATAAGACATTTGAGGGACTTGCCGAGCGTGGAAAATGTTCAATGGGATGGTTCTTCGGATTCAAGCTGCATCTGATAATCAATGACAAAGGAGAGATACTCAATTTCATGTTCACGCCAGGAAACGTAGATGACCGGGAACCGTTGAAGCAAGGTAAGCTTCTGGAAAACATCAAAGGAAAACTATGTGCAGACAAAGGATATATCGGTCAAGCTCTGTTTGAGAACCTTTTTCTTAATGGCATACAGCTTGTTACTAAAGTTAAAAATAATATGAGGAACTCACTGATGAGTGTCGCCGACAAGATTCTGCTCAGAAAAAGAGCCTTGATTGAAACAGTCAATGACGAACTGAAGAACATTGCACAGATAGAACACTCCAGACATCGTTCTTTCAATAACTTTATAGCCAACTCTTTGTCGGCTATTGCAGCATACTGCTTTTTTGAAAAGAAGCCCGCCATTGACATAAATTTTGTCAATGACGGACAACTTTCTATTTTCTAATTTTATATCGAACTCGCGTTATTTACTTGTCTTCATCCTCTTCGTGTTTTACTACGAGCAACTTGTCTACCCGCCCACGATCCATGTCGACAACTTCAAATTCCAGGTTTTTATAAGTGAACAAATCTCCCGCTTTGGGTACACGGCCGATAAGGAACATGGCTAATCCGCTCAGCGTAGTGAAATCTTCTTCTCTCAGGTCATCATAATTTAAAATTCCCATGGCATCCATGAAGTCGTCTATATTCATGGAGGCTTCTACCAAAAGCGAACCATCCTGACGGCGTACAATTTCTTCTTCTTCTGTTTCGTTTTCTTCCAATATGTCACCGAAGATGCTTTCAGTCAGGTCGTGCAGCGTGATAATGCCTTCTGTATTTCCATATTCATCTACTACTACTCCAAACTTATTTTTGTTCTTCTTGAACAGTTCAAGTACTTTTTTTGCATACAAGCTTTCCGGAATGAAGAGAGGGGGGCGTGCTATGCTGCGTAAGTTGAACGGCTGATTACTGCCCAGCATAATAATGATATCTTTTACCGATACGACGCCAATGACTTCGTCCTTTCCACTTTCTACCAGTAGGTATTTGCTGAAATGCTGCTCACTGATGATGCGTAATACGTCTTCGCGGGTATCATTAGGATGCATTACCACAATATCTCTTCGATAAGTCATTAAATCGTTGGCCCGTTTGTCTGAAAAGCGGAATACATCACGCAGCATTTCTGTTTCTTCCTTATCTATCACACCTTGTTCCGAACTCTGGTGTAAAATCATCTTCAATTCTTCCTGTGTCATTTGCCGTTCTTCATTTTCTCCTAAACCAATCAGTCGGTTTACCAATTTAGTAGAAGCGCTGAGGAGGTAAACGAAAGGATACGACACATTTTTGACAGCTATCATGAACGGACTGAGCCGTGTTGCCCATTTTTCAGGATCACTTAATGCGATGGATTTAGGAACCAGCTCTCCTATGATAAGCGATAAATAAGTGATAATTACTACTACGGTAGCTACAGCCAGTGTATGTGCATAAGGTTCGATTCCAGGAATCAGTCTGAACAAAGGTTCTACTTCATCAGAAAGTGTGGCACCTCCATATGCACCGGATACAATACCTATGAGTGTGATGCCGATTTGAATGGTCGAAAGAAATTTTTCGGGTTCTTCCAGTTGCTGCAGCACGCCTTTGGCTCTTTTGTTGCCTTTTCCAATCATTGTTTCCAGGCGTGCTTTGCTGGCCGATACCAGCGCTAATTCGTACATGGCAAAAATGCCGTTAAGAAGTAATAAAAGTAGAATGATTAAAAATTCCATAAAGGTTTTTAAATGGTTTCCGGCACAAACTTACAAATTTTTCACTGATTACAAAAATACTATGTGTAAGAGTGTGCTTAAAAAACATATATCCTGTCCTTTTGCAATCATTGTAGAAAGACATTGTGTTTTTGTCTATTTGTAAAAATGTATTCCAAAATAGATTAAAGTGGCTTATTCATAAGGTGAAATGTATTAAAGAACATGGCGATAAGGAAAAAATGCTTACTTTTGTTCAATAATAAATTCAAATGATAAAAAATATGGAAAGAAAAATCTTTTTGTTTGTTTGGCTCTTATTGGCTGGCTGTTATTCTTTGTATGCAGCTCGGGTTGACACCTTGATGGTTGAAAGCCCTTCGATGAAAAACAGTGTAAAAGTTGTTTTTATTTTGCCGGATAAAGCTTTGGGGGATAAAGCACTGTCTTGCCCTGTTGTTTACCTGTTGCATGGATATGGAGGGAATGCAAAAAGCTGGATTGAATTGAAGCCGGAATTACCTGCCATTGCCGATGCAAAAGGTTGGATATTTGTATGTCCCGATGGTAAAAACAGTTGGTATTGGGATAGTCCTCTTCATGCCGACTTTCGATATGAAACATTCGTCTCTTCTGAACTGGTAGACTATACAGATGGGCATTATGCTACAAAAGCAGATCGTCGTTTTCGGGCTATTTCGGGTTTGAGTATGGGAGGACATGGTGCCTTGTGGCTTGCCATCCGTCATAAAGGAACATTTGGAGCAGCAGGTAGTATGAGTGGTGGAGTAGACATACGTCCTTTCCCGGACAATTGGAATATGAAAGACCAGTTAGGAGAATATGCAGACACACTACTGTCCACTAAAAATGGACAAGGTTAAAAGTTAAATAAATTCGGTTCACT
>USEY01000005.1 GCA_900553815.1 uncultured Bacteroides sp. | reverse complement strand
CTATGCCAAGATCAGTAAATCATGTTGCTTCTAGAGCAAGAAGAAAGAAAATTTTGAAGTTAACCAGAGGTTACTTTGGTGCAAGAAAGAACGTATGGACCGTTGCTAAGAATACTTGGGAGAAAGGTCTGACTTATGCGTTCCGTGACCGTAAGGCCAAAAAGAGAAACTTCCGTGCATTGTGGATTCAGCGTATCAATGCTGCAGCTCGTATGGAAGGTTTGTCTTATTCGAAATTGATGGGTGCTTTGCACAAAGCTGGCATTGAAATCAATCGTAAGGTATTGGCCGATTTAGCAATGAATCACCCCGAAGCATTCAAGGCGATTGTTGCTAAAGCTAAAGCAGCATAAATATAATAGCTGATATTTATTGATGAATGGGTGTTCTCTGACATAAAGGGAATGCCCATTTTTATTAAATCTAGAAGCTTTTTTGGGTGGAGGAAGGAGAGCTTTTGGGAGGAGAGATGAAAGTAAGAAGGTTTCACTAAAAGATGGAATAGATGTTTTGGTGAAGTTTCACCATTAGACGCTGGAAATAAGTGATTTATGGTGAAATAAGGAGCTATGTAATTAAATATTTGCTCTGTTACAGTTCCATTTTTGCCGAGGTGTACTGTGTCGTATATTCTTTGTCTACATGATGTTTAAATGATTGCATCTTGTTGTGGTTCAGCTAAATACAGTGAAACATATTATTGAGATGCAATATTCAATTTTTTGCTAAGTTCAGTTTCTCCTTGCTGAGATAGTATTTGTGTATGTATAGCCTGAATATTGATTTGAGTGCATCTTTCACCGTATTTATCTGTATGACAGTATATTGTATTTTATTGTGAAGGTGTGAAATTTCAAATGGTAAATAGAATATTTCGTACGATGGTTGGTGTAGTTGGCTTTTATTCATGCGTTTTCTTTTCCTTTTTCAGCACTACAAACAGGGATTTTAGAATCCTAACCATGAACATTGGCGAGCTAAACAGGGACTTTACGGAAACAGATACGGCTGCGTAGGCTTACACAGCCGTATTCGTTGGTTAACGCTGCCGTATTCGTAAGCCGATGCAGCCGTAAGTGTAAATGATGGTAGTGGACTCCCTGTTTGTTAGTAGTCCACTACTTTCGTCTTAGCAGTTAACTGCTTTCATGTTAGTAGTCCATTGTTATCAAGTGATTGAGATTAGGTTATGCTCATCAGTTTTCTAGACTACTTGGATTTTTTGTTACTCTTATAAATCTCCCATTATATTCCTGCTGAGCCTTTAAATACTCTCTTTTGAGAGCTATTTTTATTTTAAAAAGAAAGGGACAACCTCAATTTAAAATGAGATTGTCCCTTTTATAGGAAGCCGCACCGATGATGTGATGAAACTCCGATTGACAGGTTTTGAGAGCTCCTCCTCTTTGTAATCCACCGACTCAAGGTTACCCCGAAGGGCGTGGCCCGCCATTGAGAAGTGAAGCTTGTCTCGGTATTTCATTATAATTGATGAGTTTCCCGATCCAATCAATGCGGCTATTTTTTTCTAAAACAAAGATAATGACTTTATATGAAAGAAGCAAGAAAAGGGGTGAAAAAACCATTAAGCTAATTTGATTGAATTTGTTTTTGGTTAGTAAGTCAGTTGGGATTTCTTTTGGGTTATTGATGAGACTATACTTCCTTTTATATAACAAATTGAATATAAATGTTTGAATGAAAGCGAATTATAGCCAATTTAAAGTCGGATAATTGTTCTCTTGCTGGTTTGGTAAGTTAGAGAGTACGAATTTTAGTGATATTATGGATTGAGTAGTAGATTTAATGGCTTGAATTCAGAATCGATTATTTGTGGACCTTGGTATTGCCTGTCCTTCTCTCTTAAGTATTTATGGAGTAAATAAAAAGCAGAGAAGACATTTATGGAAAATGCCTTCCCTGCTATAAAAATAGAGTAATAATAATTCAGTTTTTGAATAGTAGTGTCTTTATCTGTTTTTGCGTAAATCAATGACTCTTACGGCTTTCCCTTCACTCTGTGGTAGAGAGCCTTTCTTCACGAGTTTTACTTTGGGAGTTACCAATATTTCGTCTTTTAGTTGACGGGTAATTTCTTTACGTATTTTTTCCAGTTCAATGTAGTTGTCTGTAGACAGGTCACTTAACTCTACTTCTACAATCATTTCATCTTGGTTATTGATGGTGTCGAGTGTGATGAGGTAATTACTGCCTAATTGAGGGAACTGTACCAATATTTTTTCAATTTGCATCGGGAAGATGTTGACACCTTTGATGATAAACATATCATCGCTTCGTCCTTTGATTCTGTCAATACGTAAGTGTGTGCGGCCGCATGGACATTTACCTGGTAAGATTCTAGTGAGATCGCGCGTGCGGTATCGTATCAGTGGCATCATTTCTCGGTCTAATGTAGTGATTACCAGTTCTCCTATTTCTCCGTCAGGCACAGGTTCACCGGTTTCAGGGTTAATGATTTCAACCAGATAACAATCTTCCCAGAAGTGCATGCCATTCTGTTCCCTACATTCGAAAGCTACTCCGGGACCGTTCATTTCCGTCATGCCAAAACTGTTGTAGGCTTTGACTCCCAGTAGGCGTTCTATTTTCTTTCTTTGTTCGTCAGTGTGCGGTTCTGCACCGATAACCAATGTTTTAAGACTGGTAGTTGCAGGGTCTATGCCTTCTTCTTGAAAGACTTCGGCCAAACGTATGGCATAACTGGGGATGGCATGCAGGGCTGTGGTCTTGAAGTCCATTATGAATTTTATTTGGCGCTTGCTATTGCCAGCTGCCGCAGGAACGGTCAGTGCACCTAATCGTTCAGCTCCATATTGGAAGCCTAAACCACCAGTGAACATGCCATAGCCTGAGCTGTTTTGAAAAACATCAGTTTTGCGTATACCTACCATGTACAGGCAGCGGGCAACCAAATTGGCCCATGAGTCCAAATCATGTTGAGAGTGGACAATTACGGTTGGTGTTCCAGTTGTTCCACTTGAGGAGTGGATGCGCACTCCGTCTTCGTACATGTTGCCAGAGACTAAACCAAATGGATAGTTGGCTCGCATGTCGGCCTTGGTGGTGAATGGAATTTTCCGGATGTCTTCCAGTTTCTGTATGCTGTCAGATGTTATTCCATGCTCGCTGAACACTTTCTTGTAGTAAGGGGAATGCGAAGCTATTTGGATTGTTTTTTTCAACCGTTGCAGCTGCAATGCTCGCAGCTGCTCGGTTGGCATGGTTTCAATGTTTTCTTCCCAGTATTTGTTATTCATGGTTCTATCTGTTATAGGTTAGTTACATTAACTTTTCAGCAATTTCCTTTCCGGCTTGCAGCGCTTTCAAGTTGATGTCGACAATGGCTTCGCCTTTTCGTTGGAAAATGGCGCGTACGCTGTCCTGAATTGTTTGATAGCTTATGCCTAAGAATGGAATTGTAGCTCCTAAGAGTACTATATTGGCCACGCGTGGTGAGCCGATTTCTTTGGCTACCTCATTGACATTTAGCACAATTTTATGGGGAAGCTTGTCTAATTCGCTTTTTAGCGCTTCCATTGACGGATAGTTGGGTATGTTGATAAATGGAGCTTCGTTGGTGACAAGCCAACCATCATGGCTGAGATAGGGTAAATACCGTAATGATTCCATGGGTTCCAATGAGATGATAAGGTCACATTTCCCGGTCGGAATCAGGTCTGAGGCTATAGGTTGGTCGCTGATGCGAAGATTCGATTGAACATCACCTCCACGTTGGCTCATGCCGTGTACTTCAGCTTGTTTCATGTATAACCCTTCTTGGATGGCTGCTTTGCCTATAACGGTGGCGATGGAGAGGATACCTTGTCCTCCCACACCGGAAAGTATAATGTCTTTTTTCATGGTTTTACTTATTACGTTTTTTGCGGGCTAATGTTTGAATACATTCTCTGCGAGGTATAATGACAGATACACCTTTGTATTCTATTTCTTCGCGGATGACTTGTTTCATTTCTTCGTAATTCTTTTTTAGGGGAACTACGACGCGAATATGTTCGGGTGCAACTCCAATGCCTTGACAGATAGACTCCAATCGGCCTGTTCCTGCAGAATCTTGTCCTCCAGTCATGGCAGTAGTTTCGTTATCAGAGATAACGATGGTGACATTCGTGTTTTCATTGACACAGTCAAGGAGTCCGGTCATTCCAGAGTGGGTGAACGTAGAATCGCCTATGACGGCAACGGACGGATGAAGTCCGGCATCGGCAGCACCTTTGGCCATGGTGATGGAGGCGCCCATGTCAACACATGAGTTGATGGCATGGAAGGGTGCGTTGGCACCTAATGTATAACAGCCTATATCACTGAATACCTTGTGAGTAGGATATTCTTCTTTCAAAACCTGAGTCAGTACGGTGTACATGTCTCTATGACCACAACCTTCACACAGTGCAGGTGGACGTACTTCTACCAGCGATGGGATGCTGAATTCTGCTTTTCTGTCTTTGCCTACGGCATGTGCCACGCTGTCGGGTGTCAATTCACCATCGTGAGGCAGGGTACCGTCCAAGCGGCCTTTAACTTTGACTCCTATTCCCAGATAACCTTTGATTTGTTTCTCCACAAAAGGTTGTCCGTCTTCAATTACTAAGATTTCGTCACACGCCTCAATAAGTTGCATCAGTTGCTTCTTGGGAAGCGGATATTGGCTGATTTTCAAAACCGGATATTCGCAGCCTTCAGGGTAGTTTTCCATCAGATAATTATATCCGATGCCACAAGCTATGATACCCAATTTCTTGTTAGGACCATCTATATATTGGTTATAGGGAGATTCTTCCGACAATTTGATGAATTCAGCTTGTTTCTCTAACAGAACTTTATAGCGCTTGCGGGCATTACCCGGCAACAGTATAAACTGTCGAGGGTCGTCGCTGCATTCCAGTTTGTTTTGTGGCATTTGCTCTTTTCTTTCCACGCCTGAACGTGAGTGGGCTAGGCGGGTGACCATTCTTAATAATAGAGGTTCGCCTGTCTTTTCAGAAAAGTCAAAGCCATGGTAGACCATGTCATAAGCTTCCTGTTGATTGCTGGGCTCAAAAATAGGTATTAAAGAGAAATCACCGTAGAAACGGCTGTCTTGTTCGTTTTGAGACGAGTGCATGCTGGGGTCATCAGCGGCTACTACAATCATGCCGCCCTTTACTCCGGTAATGGCAGCGTTTATAAAACAGTCGGCTGCCACATTCATTCCTACGTGTTTCATGCAAACCAACGAACGCTTGCCTGCAAATGACATGCCAAGGGCAGATTCCATGGCAGTCTTTTCATTGGCACTCCAGCGGCAGTGTATATTCTCCTGAGCCGTGATGGGTGCCATTTGGATATATTCTGTAATCTCTGTAGATGGTGTACCCGGATACGCGTACACTCCCGACAAGCCTGCGTCTAATGCGGCTTGCGCTATAGCTTCATCGCCAAGTAAGAGTTGTTTGCTCATATATATTAGAAGATTAAAGTATAAAAATACATTGATAGTGGCAAATATAGCTTTTTGCTTTTAGTTTACCATTAGGATTACTTGAAAATCTTTCTTCTGTTTAATGCATTCCAGTATTTTCTGGCATTGTTCATGTGCTCGGTCAGGTTTGTGGCGAAATTGTGAGTCCCCGAAAAGTCTTCTTTGGCGCACATGTAGATATAGTTGTGCTTGGTGTGGTTGAGTACGGCATCTATGCCATTGGGGGTCGCTATTCGTATTGGACCAGGAGGCAGCCCTAAGTTGCGATATGTATTGTAGGGAGAATCTATCTCTAAGTCGGCATTGGTGATGCGGCGCAAACTGAAGTTTTGCAAAGCGAATTTGACGGTTGGGTCAGCCTGCAACAGCATGTTTCTCTTTAATCTGTTCAAGTATAAGCCGGCGATAATAGGCTTTTCAGCTTTGTTGTTGGTCTCTTCTTCGACAATGGAAGCCAGTGTACATACTTCTTCGGGCGTGAGTTGCATGTCCGAAGCTTTTTGTTTTCTTTCCTTATTCCAGAAACGGGCATGTTCTTTTTGCATGCGCTGGAAGAATTCGTCTACATCCATATCCCAATATACCTGATAAGTGTCGGGTATAAAGAGGCTGGGGAGTGTTTCTTGATTATAGCCATATTGGTGGATGAAAAGAGAGTCGTTCATTTTTTCAGCAATCTCCGTAGAGTCAATCATTAGTTGTTTGCCTACGTTGCGGGCCAGGCGGTCGAGCGTACGTACGGAATTGATGGTAAGATTCATAGGCTCCTGATGCCCACGATACAGACGTGTAAATACATGGTAGGCGTTGTCGGCAGGATTGATTTTGTAACGGCCGGTATGTATGTGTTGGTCGTACTTGCGCATTTGGACAAGCAGGCGGAAGCCGGCCATGCGATGGCAATGTCCTGCCTTGCTTGTTTTGACATACACGGAATCTATGGTATCATCCCGGTCGATATATACATAGCTTGTTTGATTGGGGTGAAATTGTGGACAGAATATATAATAGTATATCCACGAAGCGCAGAGAACAGCAGTTAATAGTAATGCCAAACTGATGATAGCCAATGTCTTTTTCTTGTTTCGTTCCATAGGTGAAGATGGTATGAATTAGTGTTAACAGATTGATGCAGCCTTGCTGTTTGAGTAGGAACAGCTTGAACTGCAGGCAGAACGCATGTTTTGATAAAAAGAAAGGTGTAATCACCACTTTGTATGATTACACCTTAATCTTGAATGAGCCGCTAGCCAGACTTGAACTGGCGACCTACGCGTTACGAATGCGTTGCTCTACCAACTGAGCTATAGCGGCATTTTTTTGTTTTGCGGTTGCAAAGGTAGTGCTTTATTTGGTTTGATAAAATAAAAAATGAGTTTTTTTTGAATACAGCAGAAAAAATGGTGAAAGGCGTTTGTTTTGGGCCTTTCATCTGTATGGATAAGATTTTTGTAATGGATTCTCTTTCCGAATGTAAAAGTCAAAACCAAGCGGGCTGTGTCTGGCTATTGACTTTGTGGGATTTGAATGGAATAAGCTTCAGAGTTGGTTGGATGCTATTTCGCTGTGGTTGGGAACCCGCTTGGATGTAGACTGAAAAGGTAGTTTCAGTGGACTGAAACAAAAGTTTCGGCAGGTTGGAACATAAGGTTTCAGCGTACAGAAACAAAAGTTTCAGTCCACTGGAACTAATGAAACAGTTAACTGCTTGTATCCGGAGTGACGGCTTTGCTCCGTGAATTGTGTAGATTTTTAATGGTTATGATTCTTGAAACTTATTCATTGTTGCTGCAGTTTAAAAATAATGTATTAACTTTGTACCCGATTTGAATTTGTATAAGGCTCAATGTTTTAAAAATTATGAAAAAACTTTTAGCGCTGTTTTGGGTGGCTTTCTTTGGAGTTGCAACTCTTTTTGCTCAAGGAATGTCCGATGCCCAGGTGATTGAATACGTTAAGAATGCTCAAGCTGCGGGCAAGTCACAAAAAGAAATGACGACGGAGTTGCTTCGTCGGGGAGTGACTCAAGAACAAGCTCTTCGGATTAAGAAGCAGTATGAAAAAAGTAATAGTGTAACGGAAGGAACAGAAAATGTGCCTACACAACTGCGTAAAAGATCTGGAATAGAAATACAACAATCGTATGAGGCGGCAGAAATACAAGATCAGAAAACCGTAATAGATGTAGAAAAGGATACCGAAGATCGGGATTATGTTGCTTCAAATAAAATATTTGGGCATGATCTTTTTAGAAGACAGAATCTTTCTTTTGAGCCAAGTGTTAATTTAGCAACTCCAGAAAACTATCGTTTGGGTCCGGGGGATGAAGTTATAATTGATATTTGGGGTGCTTCTGAAAATACAATTCGTCAGCAGATATCTCCTGAAGGTAATATTCAGGTGAGTGGTATAGGTCCCGTTCATTTGAATGGTATGACCATCAAGGAAGCTAATTCCTACTTGCAGGGCGAATTTGCAAAAATATATGCCGGTATTAGTGGCGAACAGCCTACTTCTCAAATAAAACTGACTTTGGGTGACATCCGAACCATACAAATAAATATAATGGGCGAAGTGGCAGTGCCGGGCACTTATCGTTTGTCGGCTTTTTCTACAGTATTCCATGCTTTATATCGTGCTGGTGGCGTAAATAATATCGGAAGTTTGCGTAGTATTCGTGTCGTTCGCGCTGGCAAGACAATTGCAGACTTGGATGTTTATCAGCTTATCATGAGTGGTAAGATGACAGATGACATTCGTTTACAGGAAGGCGACTTTATCATGGTGAAGCCTTATGATGCCTTGGTTCAAATCGAAGGTAAGGTAAAACGTCCTATGTTTTATGAAATGAAGCCAACAGAAACGGTGGCTACCATATTGGAATATGCAGGTGGTTTTACTGGTGATGCTTATAAAAAGGCTGTACGCCTGATTCGTAAAACTGGTCGTGAACATCAGGTGTTCAATGTGGATGAGATGGATTATTCTGTTTTCCGTTTGGAAGATGGCGATATGATAACAACTGATGCTGTGCTTGACCGTTTTGAAAATAAAGTGGAAGTTCGTGGTGCTATATATCGTCCGGGACTTTATCAGTTAAATAATGAAGTTTCTACCGTTAAGGAACTTATTAAAAAGGCTGAAGGCTTGCGCGGTGATGCCTTCTTGAACAGAGCATTGCTTGATCGTGAACGCGAAGATTTATCACATGAAGTAATTGCTATTGATTTGCAAGGATTACTGAATGGCACATTTGCAGATGTTCCACTCCAAAGAAATGATATATTATACATATCCAGTATTTCTGATTTGAAACAAGAAGAGACTGTTTCTATTCATGGTGAGGTTGCTAGTCCTGGAATATTCAGATACTCTGATAATATGACTATTGAAGATTTGGTTGTACAAGCAGGGGGATTGCGCGAAGCTGCTGCTACTACAATGGTAAGTATTACACGACGCATAAAAAATCCGAGAAGTACAGAATTTTCTAGTGAGTTAAGTAAAGTATATACCTTTGATATTAAGGATGGTCTTGTTGTAGGTGGTGAGGGTTTTAATTTGCAACCATACGATGAAGTTTATATTCGTAAAAGTCCGGCATATAAACGTCAGCAGAATGTTGTTATTTCAGGTGAAGTTCTTTTCGATGGAACTTATGCTTTGTTAAAGAAGAATGAACGAATTTCCGATGTAATATCTCGTGCTGGTGGCGTAACTCCAGATGCATATGTGAAAGGGGCACGTTTGCTTCGTCGAATGACGGAAGAAGAGCGGCGCCGTCAAGCTGATGCCATTAGAATGGCAAGAAGTTCAGAAGGAAAAGATTCTATTTCAATAGAAAAATTAAATATTTCAGATGTTTATACAGTTGGTATTCGTTTGGATTTGGCTTTGGCTAATCCAGGTAGTGATTATGATGTTGTAATGAAAGAAGGGGATATGTTATATGTTCCTGAATATATTAATACTGTTAAGATTAGTGGGGCTGTTATGTATCCCAATACTGTTTCTTATAAGCAAGGGGCTAACTTAAAATATTATATTAATCAAGCGGGCGGTTATGGTAATATGGCAAAGAAAAGAAAAGCTTATGTTGTTTACATGAATGGTACCGTCTCTCGCTTGAAATCAAATAATAGAAAAGCTATTGAACCAGGTTGTGAAATTATTGTGCCAAGCAAAGAAGAAAAGAAGCGAATGAGTACTGCTGAGATTTTAGGTTTAGGAACCACAACAGCTTCTTTGGCAGCGGTTGTGGCGTCTATGGTAAACCTTTTTAAATAAAGAAATTATGGCTGAAGATAAGATACAGAAAGAAGTTGCTGCTCAGACAGAAGAACAGGAAATCGATTTGATTGAGCTTGCTCAAAAGGTTTGGGCGGAACGCAAGTTGGTTTTCAAGGCATGTGGTATTGCCATCATTGCGGCTTTGGTGGTTGGCTTTAGTATTCCTAAAGAGTATACAACAAGTGTCACTTTGGCTCCGGAAATGTCGGGCAAATCAGCTTCAGGAACAATGGGAGCCTTGGCTGCAATGGCTGGAATCAATGTTGGAGGTGGTGCTGGTGAAGACGCACTCTATCCTGATCTTTATCCGGATATTGTTTCTTCTACTCCCTTTCTTACGGAGTTATTCGATGTGCCTGTGAAAGATATGGATGCTGAGATTGATACTACTTTATATGGTTATATGTACGATTACCAGCGAGCTCCATGGTGGAGCGCTATAACTTCGGCTCCTTTTAAAGTCTTAGGTTGGATGATTTCTTTGTTTAAAGAAGAGCCTGAAGAAAATGGTAGCGGAAAACTTGACCCTTTTATGCTTACCAAAGATGAGTCGGATATAGCTTTGGCGTTGAGTAATCGTATCGCGGTCTCCGTTGATAAAAAGACTGGAGTTACAACGTTGTCGGTGACAATGCAGGATCCATTGATTTCTGCAACAATGACGGATACGGTTATGGCACGTTTGCAGAAATATATTACAGATTATCGAACGAATAAGGCCCGCCACGATTTGGCATTTACCGAAAAACTGTATTCAGAGGCGAAAAGCAATTATGCAAAAGCTCAGAAGGAATATGCAGCTTTTGTTGATGCCAATAAGAATATCGTATTGTTGAGTTATCGCGCTGAGCAGGAACGTTTGCAGAATGAAATGTCTTTGGCGTATGGTGTATATTCACAAGTATCACAACAATTGCAGATGGCGAAGGCACGTGTACAAGAAATAACTCCTGTTTATACAGTAGTCCAACCGGCAACGGTTCCTCTAAAGGCGTCTAAACCAAGTAAAGTAATGATTCTGATTGGTTTTGTGTTCTTGGCAGGTGTAGGTAGTGTTGGTTGGATATTGTTTGTTCGGGATTTCATAAGGAATTGGAGAAAAAAGGAGGCATTATGATTGCTGAGGTCAAACCGGATAATTGGTACGTCCTAATAACCGATATTCATTCGGAATATAATACTGCCCAGAAATTGGATGCATTGGGTTTTATGGTTTATTGTCCATCAGAACCCACTTTTATTCAATGGGAAGGGAATCATAAAAGGGTGTTTGTTCCGTTGTTTCATGGTTGTATCTTTGTTTCAGGCGATAAGGATAAGCTGTTTGCCGCACTTTCGGAGCTTAGGGGAACTCTCTTGCTTAATGATGAAGGCAGACCTGTTTCTATTGTTGCATTAAAGGCAGAGCTTACTGCTAAATTCCTTCAATTGCTGAATTTATGAAACTGATATCAGAAGACTTATTGAATCAAGTAACGCAGGAGGCTTTGCAGAGTCCCCGCTTGCGTATGAACTATAATTTTCATACATCGATGGATGCTCCAGTACATCGCATGCTGAACGCTTTGGAGCCAGCTACTTATTTGCCTCCTCATCGTCATTCTGATAAAGAGGAAACCTACTTGGTGTTGCGTGGAAAGTTATTGGCTTTCTTTTTTAATGATGAAGGAGAGGTGATTGAAAAAACAATTCTGGATCCAAAGGCGGGGATGTATGGCTTGGAGATTCCTGTCGGTATGTGGCATAGCATTATCTCTTTAGAGAGTGGTACGGTAATCTTTGAAGTGAAAAAAGGTCCTTACCAGCCACTTCCGGTAGAAGATGTCGCCTCTTGGGCACCAGCTTCGGCGGATAGTGAACAGGTAAAGGCCTTTATGGATAAATTGCTGGCGCTTTAGCATTCGAACATACGGCTGCGCGCCAGCATACATGCTCCTATTACTCCAGCTTCACCTTTTAGTTTTGAAGTGGTAATTACAGAATCTTTGTTGACCAAGTTTAATGAATACTTTCTGATGGCACTCTTGATTGGTTGGGTAATATAGTCTTCAGTTTGTGATAGAGTGCCTCCTATGATTACCAGTTCAGGGTTGAATATGTTAATCAATCCGGCTATATGCTTACCCAGTTTTTGTCCTATCTCCTCCACTATTTCTATACAAAGAAGGTCTTCTTTGTTAACTGCCGCAATGATTTCGTCGAGTGTCAGGGGAGTTTCGCAGGTATTGATTCGGTTGGACAAGATAGAACTGGCTCCATTCTTTATTCTTTCTAATAGAATGCGGTGTAGTGCTGAGCCTGATGCTTCTGTTTCTAGGCATCCTTTCTTGCCGCAGTGGCAGAGGATTTCATTGTCGAATACATTGACGTGTCCGAATTCTCCTGAGAATCCGGATTTCCCTGTGTATACCTTACCATCGATGATGATGCCTATTCCCAATCCCCAACTGATGTTTACGAATATGATGTCTTTTTCTCCTTTGACGCAGCCTCTCAGAAACTCGCCATAGGTCATGGCTCTGGTGTCATTGTCAATACTGATTTGATAACCAATTTTTTCAGTTAGTATTTCTGCCAGCGGACGTTCGGAAAAGTTGAAGTGGCTGAAGCTGTAACCAAGTTCGGGGTTTACTCTTCCCGAGATATTGATGTTTATATTCAGAATCTTGTCGGTTTTGATTTTTGTTTTCTTTATGAAATTGCTGATGATTTTGCATAGTTCTTCCAGTGCTTCCGGCGTATTCTCCAATTTATAAGGGATGTCCATTTTGAGGTCTACCATGTCTCCTTTGAAGTTGATAAGACCGATGTTGACGGCGAATTTCTTTATGTCTACCCCAATGAAATAGCCGGATTCTGGGTTTAAACCATAAAGTATGGGATGTCGTCCACCTGTTGTTTCCAATTTGCCGTATTCGTTTATATATCCTTCCTCGCACATTTCGCTGACAAATTTAGTAACGGTAGGTACGCTTAAATCCAATTCCTTCGAGAGGTCTGTTAAGGTGGAATTACCACTATATATATAATGTGTAATGATTCTCTTCTTCAGCAATGCATTCTTGCTTCCGATTTCAATCTCTTTTAGT
The DNA here is from genome assembly GCA_900553815.1 of uncultured Bacteroides sp. Taxonomy (GTDB): domain Bacteria; phylum Bacteroidota; class Bacteroidia; order Bacteroidales; family Bacteroidaceae; genus Bacteroides. Next base: position 73,410 of record USEY01000005.1, on the reverse strand, counting down.
AGTGCTTGGGCCATATTGTTTTCTTTTTTAGCTGTTCTTACAAAGATATTAAAAATTTTTGGTAATAGGATAAGATTTAATTCGCTTTCTATATTAAATATATTGCGTGCAAAAATAGTGAATTCATTTATTTATTCATCATTTTATTAACTTATATAATAAACCGTGTGCGTATACGGTGTGGTATATAATAAAATAATTTATTAATGTATGGTTTATTTAGTAAATATGACTATATTTGTGCCGAAGATATAGTAAAGATACTAAGAAAGACATGAAGAATATGAAAACAAACAGTCGGAGAGATTTCTTAAAGAAATCTGTATTGGCGAGTGCTTCGTTGTTGGCGGCACCTTCTTTGCTACAAGCCTCGTCTGATGGGGTGGAAAATCAGGTTGCTACGCCAGCCAGTGATGAGACTCGGTTGATAGTTCCCAAGTCGAACGGGTTGAAGATTACAGGAACTTTCCTTGATGAAATATCGCATGATATTCCTCATCAGAATTGGGGGCTGAAAGAGTGGGACCGTGATTTCCAATATATGAAAGCAATTGGTATTGATACGGTCATCATGATTCGTTCGGGTTATCGGAAGTTTATCACTTATCCTTCCAGGTATCTGCTGGGTAAAGGTTGCTATATGCCTTCGGTCGATTTGCTGGAGATGTTTCTGAAGTTGGCCGAAAAGTATGGCATGAAGTTCTATTTTGGTCTTTACGATTCGGGACGCTATTGGGATACCGGCGACTTGAGTTGGGAGATAGAAGACAACAAGTATGTGATTGACGAGGTGTGGGAAAACTATGGCAGTCGCTTCAAGAGTTTTGGCGGTTGGTATATCAGTGGTGAAATCAGTCGTGCTACCAAGGGTGCCATAGGAGCTTTTCATGCCATGGGTAAGCAGTGTAAGGATGTATCGGGCGGTCTGCCTACTTTCATCTCTCCTTGGATTGATGGCAAGAAGGCCATTATGGGGACTAACAAGTTGACGAAGGAAGATGCCGTGTCGGTGGAGCAACATGAGAAAGAATGGAACGAGATATTCGACGGCATACACGACGTGGTGGATGCTTGTGCTTTCCAAGACGGCCACATTGACTATGATGAGCTGGACGCCTTCTTTGAAGTGAACAAAAAACTGGCTGACAAATATGGAATGCAGTGTTGGACCAATGCCGAGTCTTTCGACCGCGATATGCCCATTCGTTTTCTTCCTATCAAGTTTGACAAACTTCGCATGAAACTCGAAGCGGCCAAACGTGCAGGCTATGACAAGGCCATTACGTTTGAATTCTCTCATTTCATGAGTCCGCAGTCTGCTTATTTGCAGGCAGGGCATCTATACGACAGGTATAAGGAATATTTCGAAATCAAATAATATAAGATATAAACAGGTTAATAGGTATTTTCTTTCAATAAGCCATCGCTCATCTTTATCTTGCCAGTTTCCGGTTGGTCTCAGTCGTTGGAACTGTTGGTTTCATAGTCTGAAACCGATAGTTTCAAGCAATGAAACCAACAGTTTCAGCGTATGAAACTAATGGTTTCAATCCATGAAACTGAAATGAAACTCCTACTGTTTGTGCAAGATGTGCCGATGGTTGGCAGTATAAATTTAATAGGTATGAAGTCAGACATAAATTTCTCTTATTTGATATTCCTTTCTGTCGTGGCTGCCTTGGGTGGTTTCTTGTTCGGATATGACGCAGCTGTTATTTCGGGCACTATCTCTCAGGTGACTGCACAGTTTAGTCTCGACCAGATACAGACCGGCTGGTTTGTCGGTTGTGCCTTGGTAGGCTCTATTATTGGTGTGTTGTTTGCTGGTAAGTTGAGCGACCGTTACGGGCGCAAGGTGACAATGCTGATTGCGGCTCTGTTCTTTTCCGTGTCGGGCATTGGCTGCGCTTTCACGGGTAGCTTCGACCAGCTTGTCATTGCCCGCATCCTAGGTGGCGTGGGTATTGGTGTAGTTTCCATTGTTTCACCGCTTTATATATCCGAAGTTTCTATTGCCCGCTATCGCGGTCGTTTAGTCTCCCTCTACCAGTTAGCAGTGACGCTGGGTTTCTTGGGCGCTTATTTGGCCAACTACCAGCTTCTTCATTACTCTCAAAGCGGTGCAGCATTGGGTGACGGCTGGATGCACACCATTTTCGTGTCTGAAGTATGGCGAGGCATGTTGGGATTGTCTGGTATTCCTTCCCTGCTGTTCTTCGTGGTGGTACTTTTTATTCCCGAAAGTCCACGTTGGCTTGTTCTCAGAAAGTACGACGAACGTGCCCTCGGAGTCTTTCAGCGGATTTATCTTTCCGCTCAAGATGCTCAGGGACAGTTGGATGAAACGAAGTCGGTGGTTCAGTCTGAGACTAAATCCGATTGGAAATTCCTTCTGCAGCCAGGCATTTTCAAGGCTGTGCTGATTGGTGCTGCCATAGCCATTTTGGGGCAGTTTATGGGTGTGAATGCCGTGCTCTACTATGGCCCTTCTATCTTTGAAGAAGCCGGCCTTTCGGGTGGCGATGCCTTGTTCAGCCAGGTGTTGGTGGGCTTGGTCAATGCCGTGACGACGGTGATTGCCGTCTTCATCATTGATAAGGTAGGACGCAAGAAGCTTGTTTACTATGGTGTATCGGGCATGGTGCTTTCGTTGTTGCTGATAGGTTTCTATTTCCGCTTCTCGGCTTCGCTGGGTTTGCCCAACAGCTTCCTGCTGTTCTTCTTCTTGTTTTATGTATTCTGTTGTGCCATATCCATTTCGGCGGTCATCTTTGTCCTGTTGTCCGAGATGTATCCCACTCGCATTCGCGGTATGGCCATGTCCATTGCCGGCTTCGCCCTTTGGGTTGGCACTTATCTGGTAGGACAGCTCACTCCTTGGATGCTCCAAAATCTTACCCCCGCCGGAACATTCTTGCTGTTTGCCCTCATGTGTGTGCCTTACATGCTGATTGTATGGAAACTGATACCCGAGACTACCGGCAAGTCGCTTGAAGAAATAGAACGTTATTGGATGAAAAAATAATCGACCTAATAAAATATATAATTATGGATTTCAAGAAATTAGCTGAACAGTACAAAGCAGAGCTTATGGAGAATGTGCTTCCTTTCTGGTTGCAGCATTCCCAGGATAAGGAGTTTGGTGGCTATTTCACTTGCCTGAAACGCAATGGCGAAGTGTTCGATACAGATAAGTTTATCTGGTTGCAAGGCCGCGAAGTCTGGATGTTTGCCATGCTCTACAACAAGGTAGAGAAACGCCAGGAGTGGCTCGACTGTGCCATTCAAGGCGGTGAGTTCCTGAAAAAGTACGGTCATGATGGCAACTACAACTGGTATTTCTCGCTCGACCGCGAAGGACACCCGTTGGTAGAACCTTACAACATCTTCTCTTACACGTTTGCTACGATGGCTTTCGGACAGTTGAGTCTGGCCACGGGCAATCAGGAATATGCTGATATTGCCAAGAAGACTTTCGACATCGTACTGTCGAAGGTGAACAATCCGAAAGGCAAATGGAACAAACTCCATCCCGGCACACGCGACTTGAAAGGCTTTGCCCTTCCTATGATTCTTTGCAACCTGGCATTGGAAATAGAGCACTTGCTCGACGAAGATTTCCTGGTGAAGACCATGGATACCTGCATCCACGAAGTGATGGATGTATTCTATCGTCCTGAGTTAGGTGGTATTATTGTAGAGAATGTGCTGGCAGACGGTTCATTGTCCGACTCCTTCGAAGGTCGCCAGGTTACTCCTGGTCATGCCATCGAGGCCATGTGGTTCATTATGGACTTGGGTAAGCGCCTTAATCGTCCGGACCTGATAGAGAAAGCCAAGAACATTACACTGACCATGCTCAACTATGGTTGGGACAAGCAGTACGGTGGCATCTACTACTTCATGGACCGTCTGGGCAATCCTCCCCAGCAGCTGGAATGGGACCAGAAACTTTGGTGGGTTCATATCGAAACCTTGATTTCGTTGCTGAAGGGCTATCGTCTGACGGGCGACCGGCAATGTCTGGAATGGTTTGAGAAGGTACACGATTATGTATGGTCTCACTTCAAAGACCAGGAATATCCCGAATGGTATGGCTATCTGAACCGTCGCGGTGAGGTGCTGTTACCTTTGAAGGGTGGCAAGTGGAAAGGCTGCTTCCATGTTCCTCGCGGACTGTATCAGTGTTGGAAGGTGTTGAATGAATTAAGTGAAAAGTGTTAGCCAAATAAATATTATTAATTTAAAAAATCGAACTTATGAGAGACTTTATTAAAGATCCTACAAGAAGTTTTCGGTGGATGAGAATGCTTTCGTTCTCATTATTGATGCTCTTATTATATCCTTTGGGCCTTCAGGCACAGGATATAACTTTGAAGGGAGTGGTATCTGATGGTACCGGAGAAGGCTTGCCAGGTGTGAGTGTGTTGGTGAAAGGTACCAGTAACGGTACGATTACGGATGTTGAAGGAAAGTATTCGTTGAATGTAAAAAGCAGCGATGTTGTTGTCTTTTCTTTTGTCGGCATGAAGACGCAAGAGTATAAAGTGGCTGGCCGTACGGTCATTAATGTGCAGATGAAAGATGATACCGAGTTGCTCGATGAAGTGGTTGTCGTTGGTTACGGAACGCAGAAAAAAAGTTCGTTGACTAGTGCCGTTTCAGCCATGAAGGGTGAAGAATTGTTGAAGGCACCTTCTACAAATGTGTCTCAGTTGTTGGGAGGTCGGTTGCCTGGTATTTCTTCTGTGCAAGAGTCAGGAGAACCGGGCTTGGACCAGGCTTCTTTGAAGATTCGTGGTTCTATCTATAATGTAGCTTACATTGTCGATGGTTTCCCGGTAGACAATATCAATGACCTTGACCCGAACGACATTGAAAGCGTATCTGTTTTGAAGGATGGTGCTTCGGCTGCTGTATATGGTCTGAAGGGTGCCGGTGGTGTTATCATCGTAACTACCAAAAAGGGTGAAGCCGGTAAGACTAAAGTGACTTATGATGCATCTTTTGGTGCTTCTATGAATGCCAATTTCCCCAAATTCATGAATGGTCCTCAGTTTGCATACTATTATAATATGGCAGAGATGATGGACCAGTTGGCCAGTGGCGCTATTACCGACCGTAGCCAGTACGTGCCTCATTTTACAAAAGAAAATGTGGAAGCCATGACCAATGGTGATCCTACCGATGGTTGGGACAACGTAGATTATATTGATAAAGTATTTGGTACAGGTTTCACCCAGAAACACAGTGTAACGGTACAAGGTGGTAATGAAAAGATGCGTTATTTCACTTCTTTGGGTTACTTGGGACAAGATGGTAATATTGATAACTTCAATTATCGTCGTTACAATGTACGTACTAACATTGAGTCTGACTTTGCCAAAAACTTCCACTTTACATTGGGTGTAGCTGGTAATGTTGGCCGTCGTCATACACCGGGTTATGCTTCAGGTGGAACAGATAGTGATTCTTATTTGGGTGAACAAGGCTGGTTGTCTGTTGCACGTCAGACCATTCAGATGCACCCTTACTTGCCGGTTCAATATAATGGAATGTACACAGCTTCTTTGCAGAACAATACTTCATTGCCCAATAGCCCGTTAGCTGCTATTTATGAGTCAGGATACAAAAATACTCGTAGCCTTGACTTGCAGACAAACTTTTCATTGAGCTATGATGTTCCTTGGGTAAAGGGCTTGTCGCTGAAGATTAGTGGTTCTTATAACTACGGAACTTCACATAATAAGAATTTGAATACTCCTTATTCTACGATGGTATACGATAATGCAAGTGGTTGGAGTATAAAGTCCGATCCTCGTGGAACAGACCAGGGTATCAATATAGGTGAAGGTCAGTCTACTTATGAACAGTTGGTTGGTCAGGCCAGCATCAATTATCTTCGTTCATTTGGCAAACACAATGTAGATGCTATGTTCTTGGTAGAAGGCCGCGATTATAAATCGAATAACCTTTCTGCTTATGCTCAGAATTTGCCGTTTTCTCAACTTCCAGAGTTGGATTATGGCGTTGCAACTAAAGATCCCGTGGCAGGTTCAAGCGATGCATCACGTTCTGCAGGATATGTTTTCCGTTTGAAATACGATTATAGCAATAAATATTTGGCAGAGTTTACCGGTCGTTACGATGGTTCTTATAAGTTCTATGGAATGGCAGGTCAGCAGTGGGGTTTCTTCCCGTCGGCTTCTTTAGGTTGGCGTTTGTCTGAAGAAAGTTTTATGGATAATCTCAATTTCCTGGACGACTTGAAGATTCGTGCTTCTGTCGGTTTGCTGGGTAACGACTCTGTAACTCCTTATTCTTTCTTGAGCCAGTATGTTGCTGGAACCAATGTACTTATCAACGGTGTTTTGTCACCTGCTTATTATACCAATGTTATAGCCAATCCCGATTTGACTTGGGAGAAGACATTGTCTTGGAATGCAGGTTTTGATTTCACGATGTGGAATGGTATGTTGGGAATGGAATTTGATGCTTTCTATAACTATACTTATGACATCCTGACTGCTATGGGTGGTGATTATCCTCCTTCTATGGGTGGTTACTATCAGACTTATGCTAACTACAATAAGATTGATAGCAAAGGTGTAGATATTCTGGTTTCTCATCGCAATTCATTCCAGTTGGGAGGCAAACCCTTTACCTATGGCGTAAGTGCCAATATTACATACGCTAAAACTCGTTGGTTGCAATATCCCGATAGTCCTAATATCATGGAATGGCGTAAAGTGACAGGCACTCCTTATGGTGCTACAATGGCATGGGTGGCTGAAGGTCTGTTCCGTTCGGAAGAAGAGATTACCAATTCCGCATGGTATGGTACACGTCCTAACGTAGGTGATATCAAGTATAAAGACCTGAATGGCGATGGAAAAATCACAGAAGATGATAAAGCTCGTGTAGGTCGCAGTAATCGTCCTGAATTGACTTATGGCTTGAATCTGAACTGTTCATGGAATGGCTTTGACTTCAATGCACAGTTTACAGGTGGTGCCTTGTTTGATGTGTCTCTGACCGGAACATATTACAATGGTTATGATGATAACACAATCTGGACACAAACCTTCAAAGAAGGTGCTAATTCTCCTTTGTATCTGGTAGAAAATGCTTATAGTATTGATAATCCTGATGGAACTTTCCCACGTATAACTCTTGGTAGCCCTGGACACGGTGGAGATAATGGTTTGGCTTCTACTTTCTGGTTGCGCGATGGTAAATATATTCGTCTGAAATCAGCTCAGTTGGGTTATACATTCCCGCGTCAATGGATGCAGAAAATTAATATTCAGAATCTCCGCATCTTTGTAGAAGGCTCTAACTTATTCACCATTAGTGGTCTGCCCGAAGGTATTGACCCTGAATCACCGGGCGTGAACAACGGTTACTATCCGCAGCAGAGAACTATAATGGGTGGTATTTCATTAACATTCTAAAAAACGTATAGTCTATGAAAACAAGAATAATCGGTTTATGTATATTGGGGGCTTCATTCGGATTGAGCTCTTGCAATGATTTCTTGGATATGACTCCGACTAATAGTATTTCGGATAAGGTCATGTGGAGTACCACTACGAATGCGGAATATGCAGTCAATGATTTATATAAGTATTTTTATAATTTAAGTAACTTTACTTTGGGACAGTGTGCTGCCGGTATGACCGAGGCTTTGACTGACCAGTTGAAGTATGGTTCTTACAATTATAATGCCCTTTGTTTTATTCCTAGTGAAATAGCTTACGGTGGTACGACTTTACAGCCTTCTTATGTTAGTACATATCTTGGCAACTGGGCAACTATGTATGAGTATGTGCGTCGTACGAATGAAAACCTTTATAACCTGCACAAGTTTGGTACATTGAGTGATGCGGATTCTGAACGTTTGGAAGCAGAAATGCGTTTCATCCGTGCCTTCTTGTATTTTGATTTGCTTAAGCGTTACAAGGAAGTGATTATCTATAACGAAGATCTGACCCAGATAACTCGTGATAAAGCGTTGAGTACAGAAGAGGCAGGTTGGGATTTCGTAGAAGAAGATTTGAATTATGCCGCCACTCATTTGCCCGATCAGGCAAATGCCAATGGACGTATAGATAAAGGTGCCGCTTATGCTTTCCTGACTCGTGCAATGCTTTATGCTAAGCGTTATGATAAAGTAAAATTGGCAGCTGCTGAGGTTCAGAAACTGGGGTATACTTTGGAGAGCAATTATGCAGATTCATATTCTAAAACAATAAAGGATGGTAATAAAGAAGCTATTTTGCAGTATTGTTTTGACCGGACAATAGGCCATGATTTTGATACTTACTATACTCCGGGTGGTGACTATAAACTGATTGGTGTAAATAGTGGTGGATATGGTACTCCAACTCAGGAAATGGTGGAATCCTATGAACTGGCTGAAGGTGGTTTCCCCGATTGGTCAACTTGGCATAGCACTGAAGGTGTTACAGATACTCCTCCTTACGACAAACTGGAACCCCGTTTCCAAGCTACCATTCTTTATAATGGTGCTCAGTGGAAAGGTCGTACTATCGAGACTTTTGTTGACGGCGTAGACGGTTGGTGCCAGTGGAATAAAGATAAAACTCCCGAAGGCAGAAGTACTACGGGGTATTATTTGCGTAAGTTGGTTGATGAAAATCATAATCTTTCTGAGCTTGCCGTTAGTACGCAACCTTGGACTGTTATCCGCTTTGCTGAAGTTTTGTTGAATTATGCTGAGGCCTGCTATCAAACAAACGATAATGCTGGTGCCAATGAAGCAATCAAAGCTTTGCGTGCTCGTGTAGGTCTTTCTTATTCAGACAAGAGTGGCGATAACCTTTGGAAAGCTATTGTTCAGGAACGTAAGGTGGAATTGGCTTATGAAGGACAATGGTATTGGGATTTGCGTCGTTGGAATGTGGCAGCAAAATCATACGAAGAAGGAGGTTTGAATGGTTATCAGGTTCATGGTTTGAAGATTGAGAAACAACCTAGCGGTGACCTGAAGTACACTTATGTATCTTGTGACGATAAAGACCGTAATTTCCCGGAAAAGATGTATCGTTGCCCGTTGCCACAATCAGAGTTGGATAACAATAGTGCTGTTACCCAATATCCAGAGTGGAAATAACAAGCAGAATGGATATACATATCACTTTAGATGGTAATGGATATTCATCAAATCTAAAAAAAACAATGATTATGAAGAAGATATATTTATTATTTTTAGGCTTGTTGTCTATAATGACAGCCTGCCAGGAGCCTGAATATGTGCTCCCTACAGCAGATCGTCAAGGTATTACGAGTCTGACAGCCATCTTTACCTCTGGTCCTTTTGCTGACAAGGAAATTGTTAAATATACAATAACAGATGCTACGGCTGACAAGTATGTAATTCCTATTCCATGGTTCTATCCAGAAGATAGTGAGGATGAGACTACACCGTATATGACTGCCGTCAGAGTACAGGCTGAGTTGGCTCCCAATTGTACTATCGAACCCTGTTTGACAGTATTGGACTTGACTCAAGACAACTATTTTGTATATACCAATGCACAGGGTGAGAAACGTGAAATCTGTATTACAGGTGAGCGGACAAAATCAAGTAAATGTGAGTTGCTTTCTTTCTCATTGCTTGAACCTGCTGTTTCTGGTGTTATCGACAAGAGTACAAATGTCATTTCTTTGATTAGCGCCGATGACTTAAGTTCTTGCTTGGCCGACATTACTTTGTCACCTCATGCTACTATTACGCCTGATCCTCGTGTAGAAGCTCAAAACTACAATGATGAAGTTACTTTTACTGTAGTAGCTCATAACGGCGTCGACAAGCAGGAATATGTAGTCAAGAAGACTATTCCAGAGAAGATACCTTACGGCTTCAATGCACCGCTTGAAGAATTGTTCAGCTTGGATGCAACTGCTGGCGCTTCTATTCCTTGGAATACGACCAATGCTCCTACATTGGGTGTTGTAGGTGGACAGCTGGTTGTTTGTATGGGTGATGGAACGACTCCTCTCTATTTTAACCAAGAAACAGGAAGTAAGGGTGGTACTATAAATTTAGGCTCTGCACAAGCAGGTTGCGTCACTAGTGATGAGGGTGGACATCTGCTTATCTGTAATAAGGTTGATGCAGGTGGTCAATGCAATATTTTTGTTACTTCTTCTGTGAAAGATGCTCCTCAGCCTTTCTATACGTTCACTAATAATGCAGGTCTGCCTACAGGTGCTAAGATGAAGGTAATAGGTGATGTGACAAAAGATGCTGTGATTATCTTAACCAACGATGGTATTGACGGTGTTACTACTTCAAGTGTCTTTACTCGTATCGTAGTAACCAATGGGGAAATTAAGACTCCTGAAGTGGTTGATATCTCTTCCACTGGTTTGGCTTGGGGTTCAGCACCGGTTAACTCAACTTCTGTAGTTCCGGCCTCTACCAATGTAACGGAAGGTTACTTCCTGTCATACTATGACAAGAATATCCTGACTTATTTGAATGGTAACAACCAGATTGCAGCTCAATTGGCTAACAGCAGTGGTAATAGCTGGGCACAGAACCAGAACTGTCTTGATACTAAGAAGTTCAACAATGCCAACTATCTGGCCATGTTGCTTGTTTCACACTTCCCGATGTGGGGTGTCGGTCCTCAATTGTTCCTGTATGATGTTACAAGCAAGAGTGCTTTGGGCAACGATGTCTTTACTTCACCTGCATTGGCATTCAAGGCTGATGCTTTGAAATGGTATCAGCAAGGTGAAGCGAAGACCGCTTCGGGTGACGTACTGATTGCTCCGTCAACTAACGGTTTCAAGATTTACGTTTACTACTATGACAATAACAGTGCTACTATCGGTGGCTTTGCTGCTGATTGTATCCAGAAATAATTTGGTAAATTAAGAGTTTCCAGGAGGCTCGGGAAGCTGGGTCTCCTGGATTTTTAATGAATGGCGAACTATTTGGAAAATAATTATTTGCGATGAAGTTTTTTAGATATTCTACTGCCATTGCGGCTTTGTGTTGTATGTTCTTGTTGGGAGCTTGCAAAGACAGTAATGACGGTATACCTGATTGGCCTTGGGAGGGAGATACGGATGAACCGGAGCAACCGGTTGAAGTTAAACCTCGTTTTATTTGGATTGATGCTGCTGCCAATTTCCCCGATTATGCTAACAGTAAAGAAAATATAGAACGTGACTTGGCGAAAGCTAAAGAAGCCGGTTTCACTGACATTGTGGTGGATGTGCGTCCTACTATGGGCGATGTATTGTTTCAGACCTCGGCTGTAGAGCAAGTGAAGAAGTTGGACTATTGGAGTGACAATGGTTATGTTTATTATGAACGTACGGAGACTTGGGACTATTTGCAAGCCTTTATTGATGCTGGTCATAAATTGGGACTGAAAGTCAATGCTTCTATCAATACTTTTGTAGGTGGTAACCTTTATCCTTATGGCTTGGGCGAACAAGGGCTGCTTTTCAGAGACGCTTCTAAAAAAGAATGGGCCACTACGCTTAATCTGGAGGGAGGTCTTACCAATGCCATGGATATGACGGCTGCAAACGACCCCAATAATGTATATGGCACAAAATTCCTGAATCCGGCGAATGACGAAGTTCAGCAGTTCATTCTTCAACTGTTAGGCGACTTGGCCAAATATGATATAGATGGCATATTCCTGGACCGTTGCCGTTACAATGACTTTGCTTCTGATTTTTCTACTATTTCCAAGCAGAAGTTTGAAGAATATATTGGTGAGACGGTCGAAAATTTCCCCGATGACATCATTAAGCCCGGAAGTAGCTATTATCCGCTACCTTCTCCGCAACCCAAGTACATGAAGCAGTGGTTGGAATTTCGCGCAAAAGTCATTCATGACTTCATAGCCAAGGCGCGCGATAAGGTGAAATCTGTTAATCCAGACTTGCGCTTCGGAGTATATGTCGGTGCCTGGTATTCGACTTACTATGAAGTAGGTGTCAACTGGGCCAGTCCTAAGTATGACACTTCTGCCGAGTATCCTAATTGGGCAACAGCTAGGTACAAAGACTATGGCTATGCCGATATGCTCGACTTTCTGTTGCTTGGAGCCTATGCTTCGGCCGATGAGATATATGGTAGCGGAGAATGGAACATGCAAGGCTTCTGTAAGAATGCTAAAAAACTTCTGATGGGCGATGTCAAGTTTGCCGGTGGTCCGGATATAGGTAATAGCACAGGTTGGACAGATGGCGGACAAGGAGCCAAAATACCTCAGACCATAGATGCCTGCATCAATGTGGCTGATGGCTATTTTGTCTTTGATATGGTACATGTTAAGATGTACGACTATTGGAATGATTTCAAGAAGGGATTTGACGATTACCTGAGTTCCGTACAGCAATAGATTGATTAATTTAAAACTTAACACATCCCCCTACTTAATCAAAAAGAAGCTGTCTCTTGCATTTCCTTTAGTTGAAAGGACAGCTTCTTTTATATATAATGATATTATGAAGAATTCAATACTTTCTTTATTCTTTTTTTGTTTGTTGGTTTCCTTCAGTGCAAGGGCTTCCGAACGGTTGATTAAGGCTACCTTCATCCAACCATATCTGGTAGAACAGTGGGACGATAGCCGGTGGAAGCAGGAGTTCAAGTCGCTCAAGGCGGCAGGTATGGAATATGTTATCTTCATGCACACCGTTCATACAGACCAGGAGGGAAATACTACGGCAGTTTATCCTTCGGCTCTGCCTGGTGTGTCGGGCAATAAGAGCGATTTGCTTGAAAACTGTCTGCGCAATGCTCGCCGGGCAGGATTTAAAGTATTTGTAGGACTGAATTTCAATGAGGCCTGGTGGAAAGCTGATTTTACTCCGCAATGGCTTATGCAACAGATGGAGTTTGGAAATCAAGTGGCTGAGGAGTTGATAGGGCGCTATAAGTCGCGCTACAAAGATACCATGTATGGCTGGTATTGGGTTTGGGAAGTAGATAATTCATATTGCAAGACACCGATGCATCGGGAGTTTCTTGTCAAGGCTTTGAATATGAATCTGGATTATCTACATCAGCAGACCAAAGGTATGCCATTCTTGTTATCGCCTTTCATGAACAGTCAGAATGGTACTGCGGCTCAGTGTGCTGAAATGTGGAAGTATGTATTGACTAATGCACATTTTCAGGATGGTGATATTTTTGCACCGCAAGATTGTATCGGTTCCGGTTTCCTTAACTTGGATGAAGTGGCTGACTGGTTTTCTGCTTTGGCTGATGTAATTCCGACTACTCCACACATTCGTTTTGTGGCCAATGTAGAGATGTTCGACCAACGTTTTTGGACAACAGCGACTTTAGACAGGATTCAGCGTCAGATGGATTTGCTCTCTCCATACGTTTCAGGGTTCATTTGTTTTGCCTATTCTCACTATTACAGTCCTTGGTTGCGCCATCCGGCTTTCCATGAAGCTTATACTTATTATGTTCAGAAGGGCTGCTTGCCATCTCTAGTCACACCTTTGCCGGTGTCACAGTTGGCTTGGATGCAGAATGAAAAGCAGGGCGTATTTTTGTCGTGGAAGGACGAGAGCAAGCCGCAGGCTGTAGGCTACCATATATATAAAGAAGGCCAATTGGTAGGTGATGTCCAGCGCAAAAAGGAGGAGACTGAGCCATTCGGAACGTTTACTGTCAGGGAGGCAGGCACGTACGAAGTAGCTGCTTACAACGTGTGTGGAGCGGAGTCGGTGAAGACACAAGTTACCGTGCCCGACTATTTGTTCGGACAGCGAATCTGCGGACGGGTTACTTGTCAAGGAAAAGGTATTGCTGGGGTAGTGGTGACTGATGGTTTCGACTGCGTGTCTACTGACGGACAGGGTCGGTATGAGTTGAAACGTAACCGCGGAGCGCGTTTTGTGTACATCAGTTCGCCAGCAGGTTATCTGGTTCCTGTGAGTGAGCAGACAATACCTCAGTTTTATTTGCCACTGGATTCGTTAAAGGAAAAAGACTATGATTTTGAATTGCTGAAAAATCCGAAGGACGACAACCGTCACACATTCTTGGTGCAGGCCGATGTGCAGGCCACTTCGGAGAAGGATATAGCAGGCTATCGTGCCTATTTGCAGGATGTACAGGAATTGCTGCGTACTTCGGACGGTCAGTCTGATGTATTCGGTATTGATTGTGGTGATATTGTAGGTGATTCACCGCAACTGTTTCCTTCATACATACAAGCGTCATCGACTTTGAACATTCCGGTTTATCGGGCTATTGGCAACCATGACATGACTTACGGTGGTCGCACTTTTGAGTATTCTTACCGTACTTTCGAAGACTATTTTGGTCCCATCTATTACTCTTTCAACAGAGGCAAGGCACACTACATTGTGCTTGACAACTGTTTCTATGTCAATCGCGATTATCAGTACATAGGTTATATCGATGAACGCACGTTTGCCTGGCTGGAGCAGGATTTACGTTTTGTAGCAAAGGGAAGTCCAGTGTTCGTTGTGGTACATATCCCAACCAGTCTGACTCCGAAACTACAGTGGAATGCTTTATTGCAGGATGAAACCAGCAATGCTTCCGGTCTATACCGGATGTTGGAAGGATATGATGCACATATCATTTCGGGACATACGCATTTCAATCTGAACGTTTGCTTTAATGATTCACTGATGGAACACAACACGGCTGCCGTGTGTGGCATCTGGTGGAAGGCGGACATTTGTATGGACGGCACACCGGCCGGATATGGCGTTTATGAAGTGGATGGTACGGACGTGAAGTGGTATTATAAGAGTGCAGGCCAGTCCAAGGATTATCAGTTCCGGGCTTATCCTGTGGGTGCCAGCAGGGAGTATCCCAAAGATATCATAGCCAATGTATGGAACTGGGATGAGAAATGGAAGGTGGAATGGTATGAAGATGGGAAACGGATGGGCGAGATGACCCGTTTTACCGGTTATGACCCCGATGCTGAGGCCATTTGCTCAGATAAGGAAAGAGTGCAGTATGACTGGATTTCACCGGTGCAGACCAGTCATTTGTTCAGAGCTACTCCCCGCAGTAAGACTTCAAAAGTAGAGATAAAGGTAACTGACCGCTTTGGAAATGTATTTAGTCAGTTATTGAAATAAGAGGAAAAGATTTCTATATGAGTATACGGCCCTTTCGTTTAAATTGTGGTATCCGGCATTTGTCAGCAGTTTGTTCTCACAAACAGGCAGGAATGTTTATCAGAAAACTCAGTCAGGGCAATTTAGTTTCATTCGTTGAAACTGATGGTTTCATCTGCTGAAACTAACGGTTTCATCCGTTGAAACTACTGGTTTCGTCCGTTGAAACTAATGGTTTCATCCGTTGAAACTACCGGTTTCATCCAATGAAACCAATCTGAAACTTTACTCTTAAGATGAAAGAACCGTGTAAATGAGTATGTAAAAAGGAAAGGAAGATATGAAAAGATTAGTTAGTTTGTTTAGCTTGCTGCTTCTGTGGTCAGCTCTCTATGCCAAAGTAACACTCCCCTCCATTTGGGGTGACGGTATGGTGCTGCAGCAGCAATCAAAAGTTGTTTTCACAGGTCAGTCAACAACAGGTAAGAAAGTGTATGCCGTAGCTTCGTGGAACGGCAAGAAAGTCTATGCCGACCGTCAGGAAGGGCAACAGTGGACACTGACGCTGGAGACTCCTGCCTATGGTGGCCCTTATACCATTACCTTTAACGATGGTGACAAGTTGGTATTAAAGAATATTCTGATAGGTGAAGTTTGGTTCTGCTCCGGTCAGTCCAATATGGAGATGCCTGTCAAAGGTTTCCGTGGTCAGCCTGTCTATGGCTCTCAGCCCTATATTGTGTCGGCTAATGCCAAACGTCCTCTGAGGCTCTACACTGTGAAGAATGCCTGGAGCACTACTCCGAAGACTGAGGGTATTGACGGATATTGGACGGAACTTTCGCCTAAGGAAGTAGCAAACTTCAGTGCTACTGCATATTTCTTCGGCGATTTACTTCAACGTACGCTTGATGTACCTGTAGGATTGATACATTGTGCCTGGAGTGCTTCGAAAATTGAAGCCTGGATGAGCCGTGAGACGTTGGAGCAGTTTGCTGAGGTAGAGCTGCCCGATGTGCAGGCTACAGAATTCGGTTGGCCGGCCGGCACACCGACTCTGCTATGGAATGCCATGGTCAACCCGTGGAAAGGTTTTCCCGTGAAGGGAGTCATCTGGTATCAGGGGGAGGCCAACAGCCCGGCGCCAGCTCTCTATAAGAAACTTTTTCCTGCCATGGTAGCCGAGTGGCGCGTTTTTTTCCAGTCACCCGAACTTCCGTTCTATTATGTCCAGATTGCTCCCTGGCAATCGGAAGGCAGTGATAAGTTCGATTGGGCTCTCTTCAGACAATGTCAGCTTGAACTGATGCACGAAGTGCCCGGCACAGGCATGGTGATTACCACTGATGCCGGCAGCGAGAAGTTTATCCATCCGCCTTATAAGATTAAGGTAGGTGAGCGTCTGGCTTATTGGGCTTTGGCACGTACTTATGGTTTGGAGGGTTTTACCTATTCAGGTCCCATCTATCGGCAATGTCAGATGAATGGCCGGCAGGTTGAGGTAGACTTTGAGTTTGGTGAAGATGGCCTTGGACCCGAGAATCAGTTGGTAGAAGGCTTTGAGCTTGTTGACGAGGCAGGTAATATACATCCTGCCAAGGCAGAGATTATCGGTGGAAGTTCGAAGGTAAAGGTATGGAACGATTCTGTTCCGAGTCCGGTAGAAGTGCGCTATTGTTTTCGCAACTACAAGGTCGGAACTTTGCAAAACAACGCCGGACTTCCGGCCGCTCCTTTTCGGGCAGTCATAAAATAGAAACAAGTATTAATCAATAAAACATGTATATACCAATGAAAAAACTAAGTTTGAAAAAGTCTCTTTTACTGCTTGCCTCGGGCATGCTTGTGTTGACTTCTTGCGGTGGAACCAAGAAAAAGGCCGAAGTGTCAGAAACGCCAGTCAAGCCGGCACTGATGTGGTTTGATGCCGAAGCCAACTTTGGCCGTTTCAATCAGAAAGACTCCATTGACTATTATTTGCAAAAGATAAAGTCACTCGGGTTCACACATGCAATTGTCGACGTACGTCCCATTACCGGTGAAGTACTCTATGACAGCAAGTATGCACCACGTATGGAAGAGTGGAATGGTGCTAAGCGTGGCGACTTTGATTATCTGGGCTATTTCATTCAGCAGGGACATAAGCTTGGATTACAGGTACATGCTTCGTTGAATGTATTCTGTGCCGGTCACAATTATTTTGACCGTGGTATGGTCTACAGCGGCCATCCGGAATGGGCGTCCATGGTTTACAATCCTGAAAAAGGGATTATCTCTATCATGGAGGAAAAACATAAGTATGGGGCCATGATTAATCCGCTCAACGAGGAATATCGTACGCATATTCTTAATGTGCTGAAAGAGTTGGTTGGAAAATATCCCGATTTGGACGGACTGATGCTCGACCGTGTACGCTATGATGGCATCAGTGCCGACTTCTCACCGCTTTCGCGCAGCAAGTTTGAAGAGTATATTGGCGCTAAGGTAGAGAACTTTCCGCAGGACATCCTGACTTGGGAAAAGACAGCAGACGGAAAGTTTGTGCCCAAACGTGGCAAGCTGGCTTTGAAGTGGTTTGAGTGGCGTACAAAGACAATTACCGATTTTATGGCTTTGGCCCGTAAGGAAGTAAAGTCTGTGAATCCCGACATTTCGTTTGGTACATATACAGGTGCCTGGTATCCTTCTTACTATGAGGTGGGCGTAAACTTTGCCAGCAAAAACTACGACCCCAGCAAGGATTTTGATTGGGCTACTCCTGAGTATAAAAACTATGGCTATGCCGAACTGATTGACCTGTATGCTACCGGCAATTACTACACGGACATTACGATAGAAGAATATCAGAAGAATGGTCATAGCGTTTGGAACGAAACAGACAGCCAGGCACAGTCGGGTACATGGTATTGTGTGGAAGGTTCGTGCCAGCACCTGCGCACTATATTGAAAGATAATAAGTTCATGGGTGGAATCCTGGTTGACCAGTTCTATGACAATCCGGCCAAACTGTCGAAGACAATAGCCATGAACCTGAAGCTTTCAGATGGTCTGATGGTGTTTGACATCGTACATATCATCAGTAAGAATCTTTGGAAAGAGGTGGAAGAAGGCATGAGAGAAGGAGGAGCTTGCCGATGAAAGGACGTGCCTACTCGTTGGATGCCCTTCGTGGATATGCTATTCTGACGATGGTGCTTTCGGCCACCGTTGCGGGCAGTATTCTGCCCGCATGGATGTACCATGCCCAGACACCGCCACCCACACATGCCTTCAATCCCGAATTGCCGGGGCTGACGTGGGTGGATTTGGTCTTTCCTTTTTTTCTGTTTGCTATGGGGGCGGCATTCCCGTTCTCCATTCGTAAACGGAAAGAAAAGGGAGAGAGTGAGTTGAGGCTGGTTTATGATGCGTTGAAGCGTGGCGTGCAACTTACGTTTTTTGCCATCTTCATTCAGCATTTCTACCCTTATATGCTGAGTAGCCCGCAGGACATGCGTGCCTGGCTGCTGGCCATAGCCTGTTTTGCTGTTTTGTTTCCCATGTTCATGCGTTTACCTTTTCCCTTGCCGGCATGGGGACATACGGCAGTTAAGCTGGGAGCCTATGCGGTGGCAGTAGTCATGCTGCTTACGGTGAACTATGCAGATGGGCGTGAGTTTAGCTTGTATACCAGTAACATCATTATTCTGTTACTGGCCAATATGGCCATTTTCGGCTCCATCATTTATTTGTTTACGATGGATAACAAGTGGGCACGCATTGCAGTACTGTTGGTGCTGGCCGGTATTATACTGAGTAGTGAGGTGGAAGGTTCCTGGACAAGTACTCTGTTTGGCTTTACTCCTGTTCCCTGGATGTATCGTTTCGATTACTTGAAGTACTTGTTCATTGTGCTGCCGGGCAGTTTGGCCGGTGACTTCCTACTGGAATGGATGAACAGGCGAGGGCACGAAGAAGGAGAGGATAAGAATGACCGCAAAGCCTATGTTGCTCTGTTTTTGTCGGTAGCAATCATTGTGTGCAATCTGGTAGGACTGTATAACCGGTGGCTTCATGTCAATCTGGTTGTGAACATCCTGTTGCTTTTGGCCGGTTGGTGGCTGTTGCGCAAATCGGCGGGCAGTGCTTCGTTGTGGAAAGAGCTGTTCAATATGGGTGCGTTCGTGTTGTTGGTGGGCTTGTGTCTGGAGCCGTTTCAAGGTGGTATAAAGAAGGATGTGGCCACTTTCAGCTACTTCTTTGTTACTTCAGGTCTGGCCTGCATGGCTTTGATAGCATTTCACATCCTGTGCGATTATTTTCATTGTCGGAAGTCTACCTCGTGGCTTGTCATGTCAGGTCAGAATCCGATGATTGCTTATGTGGCCGGCGATTTGCTGGTGATACCTGTATTGCAGATGACCGGGCTGTTTCCTTTGTTGTCTTATTTGCATTCCAATCCCTGGTTGGGATTTATGCAAGGGCTGCTGCTTACTTCCCTGTCGCTGCTGGTTACTATCTTTTTTACCCGTATCAAGTGGTTTTGGCGGACTTGATATCAGACGTTTAATTTCAGGTTTATGAGAAGTGAATTTGTTAAGTGGAAGATAGCTTTATGCTGCTTGTTTGCCTGGCTCGTAGGTGGGGTGAGAGGGCAGAATGCTGATGTTTATCCAGTTAAACCTATAACTGGTACCTGGATAAATCTGGCTTATCAGGATGTGCGCAACAAATATACCAATCCACAGTATCTTGACAATACCGACCCGGACTTGTGGCGGCAGAAGGTGAAGGAATTGGCGGATATGGGAGTTGAATACCTGGTGTTTATGGCGGTTGCCAACGAAGGTGAGGCTTATTATCCGTCCAAACTGATGCCTCATGTCTATGCCGAAGGCAAGGAAAGTCCGGTTGATGCCATTATGGACATGGCTGCACAACTGGATATGAAAGTTTTCATGAGTACAGGATGGGCTAAGAACCAGGACGACAATCTGCGCGACCCAGCCATCAAGCAGCGGCAGCTCGACATGATGGAAGAACTGGCCTCTCTATATGGCAGACATAAGGCTCTCTATGGTTGGTATTTACCGGTTGAAGATTGTTTGGGGCCTGTACTTTCCGAACATGCGGTGGAGGCGGTGAATGCACTGACAAGCCGTGCACGCTCTCTGACGCCGGGCAAGAAGATTATGATTTCGCCCTATGGCTTGTTTTGTGCCGACTTTGACAACCCCGATTTTGAAAAGCGCCTGTCGCAACTGAAGGTGGACATTATAGCCTATCAGGATGAAGTGGGCTGTGTTCGCGAGGAATTTCCGTTGGTCAAGCTGCGCGAGAACTGGAAGCGCCTGCGTGAGATACACAACCGCCTGCCGATAGAGTTCTGGGCTAATTGCGAGACCTTTACGTGGGAGGGAAACACCAACGATCGTACTTCTGCCTTGATACCTGCGGCTTATCCGCGTTTGCTGGCACAGCAGGTGGCTGCCTCGGCAGCCGGTGTCGACCGTATTGTGTCGTTTATGCTTTGTGGTATCGTAGAGAATCCGTCTTCAGTTTATCAATTGGGACAGCCTTTATGGTCAGGACGGGTTTATGACGACTATAGTGCATGGAAACGTGGTGACCGGTGCTGGAAGTTGCAGGAAGCAGCGCTGACAGGGCGATTGGTCAATACAGCCACACCCGATTGGGTGATGGGAAGTGCCGATTTGAAGCGGCTGGCCGATGGAAAGATGGCAAGCGAGAGTACGCAAGACAGCTGTTGGCTCAAGCTTGGTAAAGGCTATCATGAGATTGTGCTGGACATGAAGCAGGCGTCAATGGTCAATGAAGTGGTGTTACGCATGCTGAACTATCAGTCTCGTGGCATAGCATTGCCCTTGAAGGTTTATCTTTTTGCCTCGCAGGATGGGACAGACTATAGTCTGCTGGGCATAACGGATGCGCCAACTTTCCCCAATGCAAGGCATGATGCGTGGATTGACGTGGTGAGACTGGGAGAGTTATGCTGTAAGGCACGTTATCTGAAGGTGGCTTTTGCTATTGACAGTGAAGTATTCATGGACGAAATACTGGTTAATCCGTTAATAGACTGAAGCCTGCGGATGAATCATTGAAATAGCATTCAATAATCAGTGATACTTGAAAAAACAAATCCCCGGCTTGTGCATGCTCGTACAAGCCGGGGATTGCTATAGGATAGTGATTCAAAGTCAGTCGAACAGACTTCTGAATTTTTTGAATATCTTTTCCTTGATGGAAGTATTGGGGCGGAAGTTGTCGGAGTTTTCCATTTCCTCCAACGCTTTCTTCTCGTCCTTGCTCAAGGTCTCGGGCACGTAGATGCTGACGTTGACCAGCAAGTCGCCCGTGCCATAGCCGTTGACGTTGGGCAATCCTTTGCCTCTGAGGCGCAGAACCTTGCCGGGTTGTGTACCGGGTTCTATCTTCACTTTTACTTTTCCATCTATGGTCGGAATTTCTACGGCACCGCCCAATGCTGCTGTCGGGAAGCTGAGCAGCAGGTTGTAGATGAGGTCGTTCTCGTCGCGAATCAGTTCCTTGTTGGGTTCTTCCTCAACCAGAATCAGCAGGTCGCCGGGCACACCGTTGTGTTTGCCGGCATTTCCTTTGCCGCTCATGGAGAGCTGCATGCCCTCGGCCACTCCGGCAGGAATCTTGACGGTTACTACTTCCTCGCCATAGACAATGCCTTCGCCGCCACACTCCTTACACTTGTTCTTGATGATGTGTCCTTCACCGCCGCAGGTAGGGCAGGTGGTACGTGTCTGCATGGTGCCCAAGATGGTCTGCTGGTTGCGGATTACCGTACCGCTTCCCTTACAGGTTGGACAGGTTTCCGTGCCGCTGTTGCCTTCGGCACCCGATCCGTGGCAGTGGCTACACGTCACGTACTTCTTCAGTTTGAATTTCTTTTCTACTCCGGTGGAGATTTCTTTCAGGTTCAGTTTCACCTTTACCCGCAGGTCGGAACCACGGAAATGGCGTTGTTGCGAACCGCCACCGCCAAAACCACCGAAGCCGCCAAAGCCTCCGCCGCTATGTCCGCCAAAGATGTCGCCAAACATGGAGAAGATGTCGTCCATGGACATGCCCCCGCTGAATCCGCCAAACGGACCTCCGTTGCCGGCAGCACCGCTTACGCCTGCGTGGCCAAACTGGTCGTAGCGGGCACGCTTGTCGGGGTTGCTCAACACTTCGTATGCTTCGGCAGCTTCTTTGAACTTCTCTTCAGCCTCTTTGTCACCCGGGTTCTTGTCGGGGTGATATTGGATGGCTTTCTTTCGATAGGCCTTCTTGATTTCGTCGGCCGATGCGCTTTTGTCTACGCCTAATACTTCGTAATAATCTCTTTTTTCCATGCCTGTACAGTGTTTCTTATTCGCCTACAACTACTTTGGCGTGACGTATTACTTTGTCGTTCAGGGTATATCCGGTCTGTACGCAGTCCAGAATTTTTCCTTTCAGCTCTTCCTGCGGGGCGGGGATGACGGCAATGGCTTCGTGGAAGTCGGTGTTGAGTGCCTGTTCCTTGGTCTCTATCACTTTGACGCCGTTCTGTCCCAGTACAGACATGAACTTGTTGTATATCAGCTCCACGCCTTCGCGTATGGCAGCCACGTCGGTAGCTGTTTCCATGTTCTTCAGCGCACGTTCAAAGTCGTCCACGATAGGCAGGATGCTGGTTATGGTCTTTTCGCCGCCATTCAGGATGAGTTCAGCCTTTTCCTTCATGGTGCGTTTACGGTAGTTGTCAAACTCGGCCGAGAGGCGCAGGTATTTATCCTTTTGTTCTTCCAAGGCAGCGTGTGCCTTTTCAAGCTCCTGTTCCTGCTTTTCGGCTTCGTTGGCAGGGGCTTCTTCCTGCTTAGTTTCTTGGTTCTCTTGCTCTTGCCCGGCTGTTGCTTCAGCTTCGTTCTGGGCTGCTTTCAGCAATTCCTCTTCGTTATTCTTTTTTGGCTCCATATCATTAATATCTTTTTATTATTCTTGTCAAGGTTGTATAGCTGCGTATTACAAAAACTTTGCCAAAGTGTCAGTCTTTGTTTTTGAGGCTGCAAAAGTAGTACTTTTATGTCAGATTGGCAGTGATTTATGATATATTTGCCATATTCTGGTGGTTAGGCCATCCTTTTTGGGGGTATTGTCATTCTGGGCAAATCGCCTTGATAAGGCGTTTGAGGCAGAGGTTGAATAAGCAGGCCTTCTGAGGGGCGCTGAGGGGGTGCGTGATAGTAGTTAACTGCTATCGTGTTGGGAGTGTACTGCTATCGTGTAAGGAGTGTACTGCTATCGCGTTGGGAGTTAACTGCTATCATGAGAGGAGTGTACTACTATCAAAAGCGGCCTGTAGCACCTTCTGAGAGGGGGTGGGGAAGAGGAACAAGCGTAGGCAGAAGCTATACTTCAAGGAGTGTGGGTTTCGGTAGTCTGTTCGGAACTTTGGGAGCTGATGTGGTGATGTCGGATTCCGTGAAACACACTTTTATGTCAGATTGGCAGCGAATTATGATATATTTGCCGTATCTTTGCCGCCCGAAAAGTCTTTTTAAATAGGAAAACAGGATAAAGATGATTACAGTATCAAACGTTTCAGTGCAGTTTGGCAAGCGAGTTTTGTTTAATGAGGTAAACTTGAAGTTCACCAGTGGTAATTGTTATGGCGTGATTGGAGCCAACGGAGCGGGCAAGTCTACGTTCTTGCGCACCATATCGGGAGAGCTGGACCCCACGACGGGTTCCATCACCCTGGGACCGGGCGAGCGGCTTTCGGTCTTGAGCCAGGACCACTTCAAGTGGGATGCCTATACGGTGATGGATACGGTGATGATGGGCCACACCGTGTTGTGGGACATTATGAAGCAGCGTGAGGAGCTGTACGCCAAGACCGACTTCACCGACGAAGACGGACTGAAGGTATCGGAACTGGAAGAGAAGTTTGCCGAGCTGGACGGCTGGAATGCCGAGAGCGATGCGGCTGCCCTGCTGAGCGGACTGGGCATCAAGGAGGACAAGCACTATGTGCTGATGAAAGAGCTGAACAACAAGGAGAAGGTGCGCGTCATGCTGGCACAGGCCTTGTTTGGCAACCCCGATAACCTCTTGCTGGACGAGCCTACCAACGACTTGGATATGGAGACCGTGACCTGGCTGGAGGAATACCTTTCCAACTTTGAACACACCGTGCTGGTGGTGAGCCACGACCGCCACTTCCTCGACTCGGTATGTACGCATACCGTAGATATTGACTATGGCAAAATCAATCTCTTTGCCGGTAACTACAGTTTCTGGTACGAGTCAAGCCAGTTGGCACTGCGCCAGCAGCAAAACCAGAAGGCCAAGGCCGAGGAGAAGCGCAAGGAACTGGAAGAGTTTATTCGTCGCTTCAGTGCCAACGTGGCCAAGAGCAAGCAGACTACCAGCCGCAAGAAGATGCTGGAGAAGCTGAATGTGGAAGAAATCAAGCCTTCGTCGCGCAAGTATCCGGGCATCATCTTCACTCCCGAGCGTGAGCCGGGCAACCAGATATTGGAGGTATCGGGCCTGACCAAGTCGTTGCCCGACGGAACGGTGCTCTTCCGCGATGTGAATTTCAATGTGGAGAAGGGCGACAAGATTGTCTTCCTCTCGCGCGACCCGCGTGCCATGACGGCCTTGTTCGAGATAATCAACGAAAACATGAAGCCCGACAGCGGTCGTTTCAGCTGGGGTGTGACCATCACTACGGCCTACTTGCCGCTCGACAATACCGCCTTCTTCAATACCGACCTGAACCTGGTGGACTGGTTGAGTCAGTTTGGCGAGGGCAACGAGGTGTACATGAAGAGTTTCCTGGGACGTATGCTCTTCTCGGGCGAGGAGGTGCTGAAGAAAGCCAGCGTGTTGTCGGGAGGTGAGAAGATGCGTTGTATGATTGCACGCATGCAGCTGCGCAATGCCAACTGCCTCATCCTGGATACGCCGACCAACCACCTCGACCTGGAGTCTATCCAGGCCTTCAACAACAACCTGAAGACTTACAAGGGCAACATTCTCTTTGCTTCGCACGACCATGAGTTTATCCAGACCGTGGCCAATCGTATCATTGAGCTGACGCCCAACGGCATCATTGACAAGATGATGGAGTATGACGAGTACATCGCGTCCGACCACATCAAGAAATTGCGTGCCCGTTTGTACGGCGATTGATGTCTGCTTCAAGGGAATGCGGATGGAGGCAGTTGTGCAGATGAACAGACTGCCGTCTCATTTCAGATAGTTCCGTCCAATGGAATATGCTGTGTACAGGCTGCTTGTATGGTATATACAGGCAGCCTGTATTGTTTGGTGCCTGTTTGTACCGCTTTGTACCGCCAATGTGTGCGTTGTCGGGCCGAAACCTGTGTCTGGTGTCCGCCAAAAGCGGACATTTGTCCGATAACGGACAGGCTATGTTTCTTGATTTCTGTTGATAATCAGTCGTTTATTTGTTTGGCACGCCTTTTGGTTTATAATAGGCGGATGCAAGGTCAAGACGGAAAGGAGCTCCAATGAGTCTGTTTTCCTGCCGATTGGACGGCGTCCGAAGAAGTAACAACAGATGTATAAACAATAACTTAAAAACGTATAGATTATGAAAGCAACAAATTTATTCAGAGCATTGGCATTCTCGGTATTGGCATTGGTTAGCTTATGTGGCACCATCGAAGCAAAGGCACAGGATAACTTTATCACCAACGAAGAAGTGAAGAACAACCTCGTCGTTTCGCGCACCATCTATAAGCAAGAGGGCAGCTACTTGCACAACTATCTGCGCTATGAGTTCGCTTACGACAACCAGGACCGCCTTGTCAGCAAAACGGCTGTCAAGTGGGATGGCGCAGTGGACGAATGGAAACCTTATTTCCAGATGACTTATCGCTATGAGGTAGGTGAAATAGTCATGAGCTATGCCCGCTGGAACGAGTCGACGCACAGCTATAGCAAGGATGTGAAGCAGACTACGTATGAACTGAATGAGGAAAACGTTCCCGTGGCTTGCCGCCAGTCAGGCGACACTCCGGCACTGATGGCCGATTGCGACTGAAGGCTGTAGGAAGGGGGCAGACTGGGGTAGTCTGAAAAGCAGACGAGGATACACGCACCGTCATGAGCGTGTATCCTCGTCTTGTATATGTACCCCGCAACGGTTATTTTGTCAGGGCCTGTAGTTTTGTAACCGCTTGGGGCTTCCATGCCAAGAACAGCCCATGCAGTAGACCTCGTCCAGGTTGAATCCTTCGAGCGAACTGCCTGGGTTCTTAGGCACAATTTCTCCGTTCTTTGTTACGTAGACCGGACAGCGGTCTCCTTGTGCGTTGAGTACATAGAAGATGCCTACCTGGCATTGTGGGCAAAGTAACTTTTGCATAAGTCGTCTTGGGCTGTACTGATTAGTTGAAGTAATACAGGAAGGTGGCCACTCCTTCGAGGGCATTCTTCTTGGCGCCTTCTATCTCAATGGCAAACTTGATTTCGGCTTTGGCCACGCCACGCAGGTTGACCAGCGATTGGAGATATGCCACCAGGCGGATGCGTTGGCCGCACAGAACTGCCTGTCCGAACTTCATCTTGTCCATGCCATAGTTTATCATCATCTTCAGGTTGTTTACTTCGATAATCTGTCCCCAGAAGTAAGGCAACATGGACAGGGTGAGATAGCCGTGGGCAATGGTGCTGTGGAAGGGGCTCTCTACTTTGGCGCGTTCGGGGTCTACGTGAATCCACTGGTGGTCCAGCGTGGCATCGGCAAAGAGGTTGATGCGCTCTTGCGGCAGTTCTACATAATCCGATACTCCTATCTGCTGGCCAACCAGCTTCTCAAAATCTTCGTACGAGTTGATAATTACTTTTTCCATAGAATACTGTATATAAATAAAGTTGTTTGTTTCTTTGCGTTTTGGGCTTAATGCCTGTTTTTGTTGTTTGGGGGGAGCGACATTTGCCTTGCATTTGTTGGGAAAGTAAGGCCTTGGTTTCCTCGGATAGGCAAAGATAGGGAAAAACTTTTCATTACAACATTTATTGGTAGGCTTCTTCAACGTTTATTTACCTTTTTTGTTCGTTTGGCTTGTTTCATCCTATGCGGACTGTTTCTTGGAGTCTGGTATTTATTTGCACTCGTATGGCTGTGGTTGGCGGCCTTGCGGGTATGCGGATTATCGATGCGCGTTCGCGCATTTACCTGTTGCGCGCCCGTGCATTTGTCTGTTGCGCGCCCGTGCATTTGTCTGTTGCGCGTCCGTGCATTTGTCTGTTGCGCGCCCGTGCATTTGTCTGTTGCGCGTTCGCACAATAGGCATCAGTATAGTGCTACTGCAGTCTCAATTCTATTGGGAACGTATATGCCTTTCCCGGCAGCTGAATGTGCCGCACTTGGTTGGGAAGGAGCATTTGGCAGTCTCGCTATAAATAAATCAGCCTTTTCTCTGTTTAGTAACAGAAAAACGTTACTTTTGTGCGCAGACGTCAGACAATCATAAAAGGATACAAGAAAGTGTTAGACCACATACAGAAACAGCATTTGCGGCAATCGCGCCGTGTCATCATCGTAGGTGCTACTTCGGGCATCGGGCGCGAAGTGGCCGTTCAGCTCCGAAACAAGGGCTGGCTCATAGGCGTGGCAGGGCGTCGGCTGGAGGCTTTACAGGCTTTGAAGGCCGAGGCTCCCGAGCAGACGGAGATTCAGGCAATGGACGTCACCTGCCCGGAAGCTCCGGCCCTTCTACAGACATTGGCCGACCGCATGGGCGGGATGGATGTCTTCCTGCTGAGTGCCGGCATCGGGCATCAGAATCCATCGCTCGACCCTTCGGTGGAACTGGATACGCTCCGCACGAATGCCGAGGGCTTTACACGAATGGTAACGGCTGCCTATCGCTACTTCAGGCAGCAGGGCGGCGGTCATATTGCCGTCATCAGTTCCATTGCCGGTACCAAGGGGCTGGGGGCGGCACCGGCTTATTCGGCCACCAAGCGTTTTCAGAATACTTACATAGAGGCTTTGGCACAGTTGGCACACATGGAGGGAGTAGACATCCGCTTTACCGATATTCGTCCGGGTTTTGTGGATACTGACTTGCTGAATGGCAACTATAAGTATCCCATGCTGATGAAGCCTCAGGTGGTAGCCCGCCACATAGTGCATGCCATAGAAAAGAAGAAGCGGGTTGCTGTCATCGACTTCCGATACCGTCTGCTGGTAGCGGGGTGGAAATTGATTCCCCGTTGGATATGGGAGCGGATGAGGGTGAAGTAACAGGCCTGTACCTGTAAGAAAACATATTGAGAATGAGAGATAAACATACATAGACAAACGAATATAAACAAGGAAAATTATGAAGAGACATTCCATACATTTACTCCTTACGGGCGCCATAGCCTTGTCAGTAGGAGTGAGCCTGCCTTTTCTGGTGGGTAATCAACATTTTGACCCTGAGCGCGACTCGGTGAAGAGCGAAGTGCCCAGCCTGGTGGCCCCCCCGTCAGTGCCCAGCCAGATAGAGTTTGCCGGGCAAGTCGTTGATTTGAAGCGCTATGACCATCGCGAGCGCATGGATCGTGAACTGATGTCATTTTGCTACATGCACTCCAGTACCATGCTCAGCATTAAGCGGGCCAATCGATATTTCCCTGTGATAGAGCCTATCTTGAAGGAAAATGGCATTCCCGATGACTTTAAATACCTGGCTATTATCGAAAGTGGCCTTAATCCCTTAGCCAAATCGCCAGCCGGAGCTGCCGGTATGTGGCAGTTTATGCAGTCTACCGGGCGTGAGTTCGGACTGGAAGTCAATGCCAACATCGACGAGCGCTATCATGTAGAGAAAGAAACCCGTGCTGCCTGCAAGTATCTGAAGCAGGCTTATGCCAAGTATGGAAACTGGCTCTGCGTGGCCGCTTCCTACAATGCGGGGCAGGGACGCATATCGAGCGAAATGCGGAAACAGCAGGTAGACCAGGCTGCGGACCTTTGGCTGGTGGAAGAAACCTCGCGCTACATGTTCCGGCTGCTGGCTGCCAAGGCGGTGTTCAGCAATCCGCAACGCTACGGCTTTCTGCTGAAGCGCGAACAGCTCTATCCTTCCATCCCTTATACCGAAGTCACGGTGACGAAGGGTATTGACACGCTGGCTTCTTTCGCACGCGAGCAAGGCATCACTTTTGCACAGCTCAAGGATGCCAATCCCTGGTTGAGGCAACACCACTTGCAGAACAAGAGCGGCCGTACCTATGTACTTCGCATACCAACGCAGGTGGGCATGAACTACGACCCCAAGCAGATTAAGCCTCACAATAAGAATTGGGTAATCAATTGAGAACAATTTGCTTTTTACCTTAATATGCAATGATGCACGGCAGCAGGGACTTACCTCTGCCGTGTTTTTTGTTGCTTCTCCGTCAGGTATTTCCAGTAGCGCACAGGCATGTCTTGCCGGTGCTTGCGTGGATTGAGTCGTTCCTTGATACAGATGGCCTTGAAGTAGGTCTTCCACAGTTGCTGGATAAGGACCTCGTCTTCGTGGGCAAGCTTTTCGTCGAGCATACCGGTGATGAAATGGGAAGAGGTCGAGTCTTCATCGAAGGTGACATAGCTGACTTGGTGCAGGTCGTAATAGAACCCGTAGCGGCGCCCCATGTCGAAGATGAGCCAACGCTGGTCGGCAAAGCGGTCGCGGAAGTGGTCAGTGATTAGCGGAAGGGCATTCTTCACAGGTTCGACGGGAGCGAAGAAAGTGCCGTCGGCAGCCTTTTGGAAACGGACAAACTGCATCAGTCGTACACGTTCCCAATCCACACGTTTCCACATGCGGGCAAAGTCGAGCACGTCAGGGTCGGCAAAGTTGGTTTCGATGGAGCGTGGGGCGTCTACAGCTTTGCATATATATCTGAACAACAGCATCGGTGTTTCTTCTTCTTCGGCCAGCCAACATTGGGCCAGGCAGGTCATGGCGTGAGGCGACAGTTTCTTGGCCAGGCCGTTCCACACACGTTCGGCCTTTGCGGGGTCGGTTTCCACTTTATACACTTCATCGTGAAACAGAGGCAACGGGCACCCCTCGGCCAGCAGGACTGAAGGGAATACGCGTCGCACGTAGGCTTCGAATACGCAGGAGAGCAATCCCTCGAAGGTGTAGTCGAATATAAAAACTGTCATTCCCGTTGTCTTGTACATGCGTTATTCCTCCTTGAAATCGAGTAACAGCTGGCGTTCGTCTGCTTTCTTTTTCGGAGTCTTGCTCACCAGCAGCTTTCTCACGCCCTGCGGTGTAAGTTCATGAATGGTTTTACCGGGCAATTCGTGGCAGGTGATGAAGTATTGGGCTTTCTTCATCACTACTCCCATCTTTTTGAGTTCATCAAATCCCAAGCGGGAGAAACGGCGTGAAGCCACAATGAGACGTGCCGACTTGACTCCCACACCCGGTATGCGCAGCAGCATTTCATAGTCGGCCCGATTTATGTCGACCGGGAAATATTCGGGATGTCGCAATGCCCATGCCAGCTTGGGGTCCAGTTCCAAATCGAGTAGGGGATAGGCATCGTCTACAATCTCTTCTACCTTGAATTGGTAGAATCGTAGCAGCCAGTCGGCCTGGTAGAGCCGGTTTTCGCGTACAAGCGGTGGTTGCTTCAGGGCCGGCAGACGCTTGTCGTAGGTGTTGACCGAGATGTAGCCTGAGTAGTAGACGCGTCGCATGGACGGTCTGCTGTAAAGGGAGGAGGTCAGGGTCAGTATGTCTTTGTCTGTCTCTGGCGTGGCTCCCACAATGAGTTGTGTGCTCTGCCCGGCTGGTACAAACCGGGGCGTGTGCCTGAAGTGACGTTTCTCTTCCCGGTTTTGTGCCACTCCCTGCTGGATGTAGCGCATGGGAGCCAGTACGCTGGCATGGTCTTTCTCCGGTGCCAGCAGTTTCAGGTTCTCTTCTTTGGGTATCTCTATGTTGACGCTTAGCCTGTCGGCATACAGTCCGGCCTCGTGCACCAGTTCCTGGCTGGCTCCGGGAATACTTTTCAGGTGAATGTAGCCGTTGAAACGGTGTACTAGCCTTAAGTCTTTGGCCACGCGGACTAGCCGCTCCATGGTGTAATCGGGGTTTCGTACTACGCCACTGCTCAGAAACAATCCCTCTATGTAGTTTCGCCTGTAAAATTCCATGGTCAGTTCTACCAGTTCACTGACCGACAATGTGGCCCGTGGCAAATCGTTTGTTCGGCGGTTGATGCAGTAGGCGCAATCGTAAATGCAATAGTTGGTCAGCATGACCTTTAGCAAGGAGATGCAACGTCCGTCTTCGGCAAAGCTGTGGCAAATGCCCATGCCGCCCACCGTGTTGCCCAGCATGCCGGGCTTGTTGGCCCGCACTGTTCCACTACTTGAGCACGATACGTCGTATTTGGCCGATTCGGCCAGTATCTTCAGTTTCCTGAGTACTTCTTCTTTCATGCTGATATTTCAATTTGTTTCTGCATCGCTCTTGTTTAGAAAAAAGAGAGTGTGAGGCAGTTTCTTGCAGCGCAAAGATAGTGAAAGCAGCCAGCAGTACCAAGCTGAAAATTTGCTTTTAAGTGGTAACGTTGATAAAATATTGGAAATAAGATGGTTGTGGTGGAATAGAAAGATGAGGGACATCTTTCTTATTTCCCTCTTATATTTTCTGAGAATATTACATAAAAGAAGAGCCACATCCTTGACGTTTCAAGGAGTGGCTCTTCCTTTTTTACTTCGGCCTGCAATATTATTTGGCAGCTTCTAAAGATGCCTTGCGGAAAGCCTTCATTGCCTTTTCAATCTCCAAAGAAGCTTTACGTGCACGAGTGCCAGCGGCTTTGTTTCCATTTTCTACCTGTGCTTTTGCATCTTTTTCGAACGCTGCATACAGTTCTGCAACTTTTTCAATTAATTCTTTCATAACCCTTTTATTTTTCTTTGTTAATAATGTCTGGCAAAAATACATTCTTTCTTGGAATATACGCAGGGAAATGAGATTTTTTTTGAGTAAAAAAAGAGAATTTGATATAAAAAAGTGGCATTTAAGGTTTTTTGTCTACTTTTGTGGCATGAAAGTGCAGATAAAAACAGACTACATACACGCTTTGATAGCCGAAGGCGAACATTGGCAACAAGATTTTAAATTTGAAATTTCAGACGCGCGCAAGATTGCTAAAACCTTATCAGCCTTTGCCAATACGCAAGGAGGGCGGTTGTTGATTGGAGTAAAGGATAATGGGAAAATAGCAGGTGTGCAGTCGGCCGAAGAGCAATATATGATTGAAGCGGCTGCTGAAATGTATTGCAAGCCACAGGTGAAGTGCAGCATGCAAAACTACCTGGTAGAGAACAAGACAGTGCTTCTTGTCCAAATAGAGGAAAGCCCGGAAAAACCTGTATATGCTCAGGACAACGATGGCAAATGGTTGGCTTATCTGCGTATAAAAGATGAAAACATATTGGCAACTCCTGTACACTTGCGGGTCTGGCAGCAAAGTGGGCGTGAAGAAGGTGAGTTGATAGAGTTTACCGAACGCGAACGGTTGTTGCTCCAGTTGTTGCAAGACAATGACCGTCTGTCGCTTAACCGCTATTGCCGGTTGGCGCATCTGTCTCGACCGGCAGCACAGCATTTGTTGGCCAAGTTCATTCGTTATGGCATTGTTGAGGCTGTGTTTGAAGACCATAAGTTTCATTTCAAACTCAAGTAACAGCGAAACATAGATATTTTTCACTTCAATCTCCTTTTCATTTAGCATCATGACTGTCATTAACTTCATCAACGATTTGCTTTGGACTTATATTCTTTTGGCGCTTCTTCTATGTTGCGCGTTGTGGTTTAGCCTGAAGACGAAATTTGTACAGATACGCATGTTCGGGGAGATGGTTCGTCTTTTGGGTGAGTCGGCTGGTAAGCCCGAAAACGGCGAGAAGCATATTTCTTCTTTTCAGGCATTTGCCATATCTATAGCCAGTCGCGTGGGGACAGGTAATCTGGCCGGTGTAGCCACCGCTATTGCAGTTGGCGGGCCGGGAGCCGTTTTCTGGATGTGGCTCATGGCTCTGCTGGGTGCGGCAAGTTCGTTTGTCGAGTCTACTTTGGCGCAGTTGTACAAGACTCATGGTAAAGATTCCTACGTCGGTGGTCCGGCTTATTATATGCGCAAGGGACTTAAGCAGCCTTGGATGGGTACCCTGTTTGCAGTTCTCATTACTATAACCTTCGGTTTTGCCTTCAATTCGGTGCAGAGCAATACCATCTGTGCTGCTTTCGAGCATGCTTTTGGTTGGGAACACACTGTGGTGGGGCTGGTCATTACGGTGAGTACCATTCTCATCATCTTTGGAGGTGTGCAGCGCATTGCACGTGTCAGCAGTATTCTTGTACCGGTCATGGCACTGGGCTACGTATTGCTGGCCTTGTTCATTGTGGCATTGAACATTACGGAGGTTCCGGCCGTCATCCGTCTTATTGTTTCCCATGCATTTGGTTGGGAACAGGCTTTGGGAGGCAGTGTGGGTGCTGCTTTGATGCAAGGCATTAAACGCGGATTGTTCAGCAACGAGGCCGGTATGGGTTCTGCTCCCAATGTGGCAGCTACGGCTCATGTCACTCATCCTGTCAAGCAAGGACTGATTCAGGCTTTAGGCGTATTTACCGATACCTTGCTTATCTGCACCTGCACGGCTTTTATTATTCTCTTCAGCGGGGTATCTATCAATGGAGAGACCAATGGAGTACAGCTAACCCAGCTGGCACTGACACACGAAATTGGCCAGTGGGGAAATGTATTTGTTGCGGTTGCCCTTTTCTTTTTTGCATTTAGCAGTATTCTGGGCAACTATTATTACGGTGAGGCCAATATCCGCTATTTCAGTCGCAGCAAATGGGTGCTGGTTGTCTATCGGTTGCTGGTAGGAGGTATGGTCATGTTTGGTGCTGTCGCTTCCTTGGAGGTGGCTTGGGGATTGGCCGATATTACCATGGGACTGATGGCACTTTTCAATCTTATTGCCATCAGTTTGCTTGGTAAATACGCTTTTCGGTTACTCGATGATTACCTGGCACAGAAGCGCCGGGGCATTAAAGACCCGGTCTTTTGCAAGAAACAGCTCCCGGAGATAGAAGCCGATTTGGAGTGTTGGTCCGAAGAAGGCGGAAAACAATAGACGGCCAGTCCTAAGCCCGGGCGTTTTTTGATTGCAGAAGAATGAATCGAGCATAGTTGGTGCATAACAACAATTTGTTTACTTTTGCAATGCCTTAGAAAGTTAATATAGAAAACAATAATATCAATCATGGGAATATTTGGTAAACTATTCAAAAAGAATACGGAAACCGTATCGTCCAAAAATGTGGAAGACTTCGTTTCGCTGACACGTGTCTATTTTCAGTCGGTGATTGCCGCCAATCTGGGTATCACCAATATACGCTTTGTGCCCGATGTGGCTAATTTCAAACGTCTGTTTAAGATTCCTACCCAGGGTGGTCGCTTGGGTCAGGCTGAGAAAACCGCATCCCGTAAAATGCTGATGCAGGACTACGGTTTGAGTGAAAACTTCTTTAAAGAAATAGATTCATCGGTAAAGAAACATTGTCGTACGCAGAACGATGTACAGGCTTACCTGTTCATGTATCAGGGTTTCTCCAATGACTTGATGATGCTGATGGGTAATCTGATGCAGTGGAAATTCCGCATGCCTTCTATCTTTAAAGGTGCTCTTCGTGCCATGACTGAAAAGACGGTACACGAAGTCTGCACCCGTACCGTATGGAAGAAAGACGATGTTCATAAGACGGCAGCTGCCGTACGCCAGTACAAGGAGCGTTTGGGATATTCTGAACAGTGGATGACGGAGTACGTCTACAACGTGGTGATGTTGGCCAAGAAAGAGCCTAAGCGCAAAGACGAAGCAAGCAAATAAGGATATTTATCTATGGAGTCCTCTTTACAAAGCACCCCGATAGAGGTAGAAAAGCATCCGTTGGAACCATTTTTGCCATCCAACGCCCGCCTGTTGATGTTGGGAAGCTTCCCGCCGCAGCGCAAGCGTTGGAGCATGGAGTTCTATTATCCTAATTGGAATAACGACATGTGGCGCATCGTTGGTTTGTTGTTCTTCAACGACAAGGAGCATTTTGTTGACCGTTCGGGAAAGCGTTTCTGTAAAGAGTGTCTGGTTGAATTCCTTCAAGAGAAAGGCATTGCCCTGTTCGACACTGCCACGGCTGTACGTCGTTTGCAGGACAATGCTTCCGATAAGTTTCTGGAAGTGGTCGAGCCTACCGATATACAAGCATTGCTCGACAAGATTCCGCAATGTCATGCCATCGTTACTACCGGTGAGAAGGCAACCGAGACTTTGTGTAAGAGGTTCGCCCTGACTCCTCCAAAAGTAGGCGATTATGTTGAGTTCTTGTATGGTCAACGTCCTATGAGGCTTTATCGCATGCCTTCTTCATCGCGTGCCTATCCGTTGGCACTGGAGAAAAAAGCAAATGCCTACCGGCTTATGTATCAAGACTTACAAATGCTATGATGGTTCAGTAGCCGGTGTCTGTTGAAAATAATTTGGCAGAAAAGCTTGCAAAACCAAAACTTTCCATTACCTTTGCAGCCGCAAACACGGGAATAGCTCAGTTGGTAGAGCATCGGTCTCCAAAACCGAGTGTCGGGAGTTCGAGCCTCTCTTCCCGTGCAGATTTGACAAAGCCGTCTCTTTTTGAGGCGGCTTTATTTGTTGGTATTGTGCCCTGTTAGACTGAAGCGTACAAATAAAAAAAGTAGGATACACACTTGTGTATCCTACTTCTCATTATACCGTGGAGCGTATCGGACTCGAACCGATCACCTTAACACTGCCAGTGTTACGCTCTAGCCAGATGAGCTAACGCCCCAGCTTTATTTTGCGGTGCAAAGATACGCATATTCCTGAAAGTATCAAGCCTGTCCTCTCCTTTTTTTTCTTTCTTCCTCTCTTTTTTTAGCAATATACCATCCGATAGCTGATGCTATAAAAGAAACACCAGCATAACCGACAACATAATACCAGTCTGACGGTTGGTAATAGATAAATAAAGCCGGGACAAAAAGAACAGTAATGGCAAGCGGAAACCACCAACCATAAGGGCGCACGACTCCATAAGAATAAGAGCAAACAAAGCAAATAATGGGATTTACAATGGCCGGGAACAACCAAGCTACGGTCTCCGCGCTGCAAAACATAGGAAACACGTAAAATCCGACAAGAGCTAAAATCAGATAAGTAATTAGTTCTCTCATGACAATAATATTATTTATACAGTAAAAATATGCAAGGGATTTTTGAGAGCTCCGGAATATTGCCTTTCCAGTCCTTTATGCTACGTGTTTTAATGTATTCATCTTCACACGTCAGGTTGGCCGCGATGCATAGTTTGGTCTGCGGACGACAAGTCTTCAGAATATCATCAAGCATTTTGTGGTTACGATAAGGCGTCTCGATAAAAAGCTGAGTCTGATTCTCAGAATAAACACGTTGTTCCAACAGTTTTAATGTTTTGGCACGCTCCCCGGCCTCGATAGGTAAATAGCCATGAAAAGCAAAACTTTGCCCATTGAAGCCGGACCCCATAACAGAGAGAATGATAGACGAAGGACCGACCAAAGGAACGACTTTCAATCCTTTCCGTTGTGCGATAGCCACCACATCTGCTCCCGGATCAGCCACTGCAGGACAACCAGCTTCAGAAATGACCCCCATAGCCATGCCGCCTTCCAACGGCTTAAGATAACCGGAAATAGCCTCGGCAGATGTATGCTTGTTGAGCGGATAGAATGACAACGTGTCTATGTCAATCGCAGAATCCACCTTTTTGAGAAAACGACGTGCAGAACGGACATCTTCGACGATGAAATGCTTTATCTCACGAATGATACGACAATTATAAGCAGGCAAGACAGAATCAATGGGAGTGTCTCCCAACGTAACAGGAAGTAGATAGAGAGCAGTTTCCATACAGCGTTTTGAAATAGAAAAAAGGAACGCAGCCCGCAAGAACTATACGGCCTACGCTCCTTCTTGTTATACAGAGAATTTATCCGTAGATAATCTTTCCGTGTTCATCTTTATACTCATCGAGTCCCTTCTCATAAGTCGCCATAGCACGCAAACTCATGCCGACACTGGAGAAGCCTCCGTCATGATAGAGGTTTTGCATGGTCACCTTCTTGGTCAGATCGGAGAACATCACGATGCAGTAATCCGCACATTCAGCAGCAGAAGCATTACCCAGAGGCGACATGCGGTTTGCAAAGTCAAAGAGCTTATCCATGCCCTTCACACCTGAACCGGCCGTAGTCATGGTCGGTGACTGGGAAATCGTATTCACGCGCACACGGCTTTCACGACCATAAATATATCCGAAACTACGAGCTATAGACTCCAACAAAGC
Organism: uncultured Bacteroides sp.; assembly: GCA_900553815.1. GTDB lineage: Bacteria > Bacteroidota > Bacteroidia > Bacteroidales > Bacteroidaceae > Bacteroides. The sequence continues at coordinate 35,845 of USEY01000005.1, read as the reverse complement.
CTTTGCGTCAGCCATGTCATTGTAGCCATAGAATGTGCGTTGCGCAGCCACATAGCTCAATGCAATGACGGAACCCTCATCCGCGATGGCCTCTTGCTTTTTGGCCACTTGCAGCATCTTATGGAAAGAGATGGCCGAGATGTCGAGTGTAGTTGAAAGCATGTTGTAGTCCAAATCATCATAAGTGCGTTTCTTGCGCACGTTGGGAGACATACCGATGGAGTGGAGCACAAAGTCTATTTTACCACCCAAGATTTCTACCGAACGCTTAAACACATTTTCCAGATCTTCCACACTGGTTGCATCTGCCGGAATAACTTCACAATGGAGCTTCTCAGACAAAGCTGAAACTTGTCCCATACGCACAGCTACGGGTGTATTCGATAAGGTAATCGTTGCACCCTCTTCAACAGCCCGTTCTGCTACTTTCCAAGCGATTGATTGCTCATTGAGAGCACCAAAGATAATACCTCTTTTTCCTTTCAATAAGTTGTAACTCATAAGTCGATATTTGATTAATTCAGCGCAAAGATACGACGAAATCTTAATAATAACAGCAAAACTTTGCCTGAAAAGGCAAAATTGATGCTATTTTGTTGCCTATTCCTCTTTTGAAAAGCGAATATATGTTATCTTTGTCCCGACAATATTTATCCTACTAATAACCAACATCAAATGAACACACATCTGACTAAAGCCTTTGTTATGGCCATGGGCTTGGCCTTATTTACGTCATGCCAGTCCACACCTACTGCCAACCAAGAATCTGCAACCGTTTCCATCATCAGCGAAGACACGTATGCCAACCTTCCGTTTGAGATGGACAAAGTGAGACAACCGGCGTTTCCCGCCTATGAAGTTTCAATCGTCGACTTCGGAGCCAAACCTGACGGCATAACCCTCAATACCGAAGCTATCAACAAAGCCATCCGGCAAGTGCATGAAAAAGGCGGAGGCAAGGTCATCGTCCCCGCCGGACTCTGGCTGACCGGTCCAATCGAACTTCTAAGCAATGTCAACCTGCACTTGGAATACAACGCACTGGTGCTTTTCTCTGCCGACCATTCGCTCTATCCCATCATCTCCACATCCTTTGAAGGACTGAGCACGATGCGCTGCCAGTCACCCATCTTCGCACGGAATGCGGAAAACATCGCCATCACCGGCCACGGCACCATCGACGGCAACGGTGACACATGGCGTCCGGTGAAGAAAAGCAAACTCACCGAAGGACAATGGAAGAAGCTCCTGGCATCCGGAGGCGTGACCAACGAGAAGGGCGACGTGTGGTATCCCAGCCAGGGCGCACTCGACGGGGCCACCGTGACAAAAGACTTCAATGTGCCCGATAGTGAAATCGTCAATGCCGACAACCACCCGGGATGGGAATCCATACGCGACTTCCTCCGTCCCGTGCTCCTGAGCTTCTCCGAGTGCCGGACAGTGCTTCTCGAAGGCGTGACATTCAAGAACTCCCCCAGTTGGTGCCTGCACCCGATGATGTGCGAACACCTGACGGTCAATAATATCAGCGTCTCCAACCCCTGGTATTCACAAAACGGCGACGCCCTTGACATCGAATCATGCACCAACGTCCTCGTGCTCAACTCCACCTTCGACGCCGGAGACGACGCCATCTGCATCAAATCGGGCAAAAATGAAGAAGGACGCAAACGCGGCATACCGACGCAAAACGTCATCGTGCGCAACAACACCGTCCTGCACGGACACGGAGGATTCGTCGTCGGCAGCGAGATGTCCGGCGGTGTGAAGAACATCTTCGTGGACAACTGCACCTTCCTCGGCACGGACGTCGGACTCCGCTTCAAGAGCACACGCGGACGTGGCGGCATCGTGGAAAACATACATATAAATAAGGTGAACATGATAAACATCCCCGGAGAACCCATACTCTTCGACCTCTTCTACGGAGGAGCCTCGGCTAAGGACGACGTGCCTCCCGTGAGCGAAGAGACACCCGTGTTCCGCAACATCTACATCGACGACGTCACCTGCAAAGGCTCCGGACGAGCCATCTTCTTCAACGGACTGCCGGAAATGCCCATCGAAAATATCAACCTGAACGGAATCACCATCTCCGACGCAACCGAAGGAGCCGTCCTCAGCCATGCCAAAGGGGTCAATATCGACCGGCTGACCATCACAACCAAGACTCCTTCGCCCACAGTAAGCCTGCGCAATGTCTCGACTATCAAAATCAACGGGCAAGCCATCGACGAGGTGGGTGAAGAAGGCAAGACGCTCAACTTCGACAATCACTAAACACATACGAGATATACAATGAAACACATCGCTATCCTTCTGTTTGCCCTGGCCGCTGCCCCGACGGCGGCCTCGGCACAAACCCCAGAGAAGACCGTCAGCATCACGGTCGAAAACACCTGGGACAAAGCTAAAACAGACGAACCTGTCGTCATCCGTCTGGCCGACCTGAAGCCCAGCTTCGAAGTGCGTTCGGCCACGGTGTACAGAGGCACAGAGGAAATCCCTTCCCAGCTCGACGACCTCAACCGCGACACACAGGCCGACGAACTGGCTTTCGTCGCCGACATCCCCGCCGGAGCGAAGGAAGACTTCCGCATCGTCCTCTCCCCCACACCGTCTGCCAAGACTTATCCGGCACGCACCTACGCCCAAATGCGCCTCAACGACAAGAGCCAGAAGTGCCCGCACATCCAGTACATCACCTTCGACGGCCGTGTCCCCGTCAAGCAGTCATACAGCGCGATGTACCACCACGGGCCTGCTTTCGAGTCTGAACTCGTCGCCTTCCGTGCCTACATGGACAACCGCCAATCCATCGACCTCTACGGCAAGAAATACCAACGGCTGGAACTCGCCGAGACCAACTTCTATCCGAAGAAAGAACAACTCGCCGCAGGCTATGGTGACGATGTCCTCTGGGCCGGAACGAGCATCGGTGTGGGTTCCTTCCGCGGCTGGATAGACGGCAAACTCCAGACCATCGACTCCGTCGCCACACGCAGCGCAGGCGTATTGGCCTCAGGCCCCGTGCGCACAGTCATCGAGTTCTTCGACCGTGACTGGCAATACGACGGCGCGACGCTCAACATGACCCAACGCTACACCCTCTACGCCGGACACCGCGACGTCCGCGTCGACATCTCCTTCAAGGAAGAAGATGCCACACACAAGGCATTCGCCACCGGCATACAGAAGCTGGAGCGTGACAACGTGGGCTTCCTTGACGCCGACGGGCTGGCAGGCTCCTGGGGGAGCAACCTCGCCTACAAGAACGACACCGTGAACCACCCGCGTGAAACCGTCGGCCTGGGCATCTACGTCCCCGGACGATTTGTCACGCTCACGAAGGAAGACGACATCAACTACCTTATACAAATGCACACCAACCGCGACCGGCAGCTCACCTACTTCTTCACCTTCGCCGCCGCCAAGGAAGAAGAAGGATTCAAGGACAGCCGTGCGTGGTTCGACCACCTCGTGGAGTGGCAAAGCCGCCAGGCACACCCCTGCAAAGTAACCATCAAAAATTAAATCACCAGAGAAACATGAAACGAAAAACATCACTCCTCGCCAGCCTCATGCTGGCCTTCACACTGCCCCTCGCGGCACAACAAGCCGAGCCATACCGCTCGCAAGTCTGGGTCGCCGACCAAGGCGACGGCACGTACAAGAACCCCGTGCTCTACGCTGACTACTCCGACCCCGACGCATGCCGCGTCGGCGACGACTTCTACCTCACCTCTTCCAGCTTCAACTGCGTCCCCGGACTCCAGATACTCCACTCGAAGGACCTCGTCAACTGGACCATCATCGGCTCCGCCGTGCCTTGGGCCGTTCCCCCGACAAGCGACACAGCTCCCCAGCACGGCAAGCGCATCTGGGCCCCCTGCATACGCCATCACGACGGATGGTTCTACATCTTCTGGGGCGACCCTGACCAAGGAGCTTTCATGGTCAAAGCCCAAGACCCCCGCGGCCCCTGGACAGAACCCGTCCTCGTCAAGCCCGGCATCGGCATCATCGACACCACCCCTCTCTGGGACGACGACGGCCGCGTCTACATGGCCCACGCCTACGCCGGCAGCCGTGCCCAGCTCAAGAGCGTCATCGCCGTCTGCGAACTCTCGGCCGACGCCTCACGCGCCATCACTCCCTCGCGCATCGTCTTCGACGGCCACGAAGGGCAAGGTACGTGCGAAGGACCGAAATTCTACAAACGGGGCGGCTACTACTACATCTTCCACCCCGCAGGAGGCGTACCGACCGGTTTCCAGACCGTCCAACGCTCGAAGCACGTCTACGGTCCGTATGAAAACCGCATCGTGCTCGCCCAGGGCAAGAGTCCCGTCAACGGCCCTCACCAAGGAGCATGGGTCGACACCCCGACGGGCGAAGACTGGTTTCTCCACTTCCAGGACGTCGGCGCATACGGACGCCTCGTCCACCTGCAACCCATGCGCTGGGTCGATGACTGGCCCGTCATCGGCATCGACGATGACGGTGACGGCTGTGGTGACCCCGTCCTGACATACAAGAAGCCCAACGTCGGCAAAGAATATCCCATCTGCACCCCGCAGGAAAGCGACGAGTTCGACAGCATGACCCTCGGACTGCAATGGCAGTGGCAGGCCAACTACAATGAGAAGTGGGCCTACTGCGCCGGCGACCGTAGCCTCCTGCGCCTCTACTCCTACCCCGTCACGGACGCCTACAAGAACCTCGCTGACGTGCCCAACATGCTCCTCCAGAAGACCACAGCTCCCGCACAGACCGTCACCGTCAAGATGACCTTCCGGCCCACGTCCAAATACCGCGGCGAGCGCACGGGCCTCACCGTCTTCGGCCGTGACTATGCCGCCCTCACGGTAGAAAACAGCGAACAGGGCCTCGTGCTCTCCCAAGTCGAGTGCCGCCAGGCCGATAAGGGAAAACCCGAAACGGTGAACGAAACAACGACCCTCAAGGACAGCACCTTCTACCTCCGCGCCGACATCCGCGACTCGGGCGAGAAGCTCAGCAAGAGCGAGGGAGGACACGACCAGCGCGTGATGTGCCAATTCTCTTATAGCACCGACGGGCGCAAGTTCCGCCCGCTGGGCAAACCCTTCCAAGTGCGCGAAGGCACGTGGATAGGCGCAAAACACGGCATCTTCTGCACCCGCCCGCACATCGTCACGAACGACGGCGGATGGGTCGACGTCGACTGGTATCGCGTGACACGATAAGCACACTTTTTCCTCTATATTTCACTTCTGGGACGCCTGCCATGCGCGATGCAGCGCAGCGTCCGTCCCCTTTCCCGCCCGGCGCAGCAATGTGCCGGGCGGATTTCATATAATATAATGTGGTATGCGCGCGAAGGCGCACCTCCCTCCCGTTTTATGTTTAAGAACATGTATGAAACGTTTGGAATCTCCCCGATAAGTCCTATATTTGGACATGGATGGAGAGATACGTAAGTTCGTGGTATGGTAAATATATCCAACAAATAGGATACATGCGGAACTACCCGACTGACACATTATAATGTGTCTGCATGAGACATTATAATCTCTCCATCGGACACATTATAATCTCTCCATCGGACACATTATAATGTGTCGACTGCCCACTTTACATACTCCCTTTCGGGGCAGGCCGGACACTCCGGAAAGGAAATGCAACAGAGAGAAATAACAAATGTATAATCTTTTAAATCAGATGATTATGGCAGTACCTTACAAAATTCAGCGCAAGCGCAACCCCCAAAAGCCCGATGAGCCGGGACAGTGGCACGCAGTGCCTAAGACGGGAAGTCCCGTAAAGGAAAAATTCATGACACGTATGGCGACGGAAGACACCACCGTGGCCGACATCGAACTGGCCGCAGCGGCCAAACTCATCGGCAAGTTCATCTACAACCAGAGCATACAAGGCAAGCGTGTGCGCATCCCCGGACTGGGGTCGTTTCGTGTGTCGTTTGGCAGTGAGGGCGTGGACGACATCATGGACTTCCACACGGGGTTGATCCGCAACGTGAAAATCGTGTTTACCCTCGACAGCGACCTACGTGCCTCCATCTTGAACGACATATCGTTTGAAAATGCGGGCGTCGACGACGAAGGCGTGCAGTATGCGTCGCTGGAAAACTACAAGCAGGTGAAAGGCCTCTCGGGAGACAACACGCAGGGAAGCGGCACGCCCGGCACGGGCGGAGGCTCGGACGACGGCAACGACGATGGCGAACTTTGACCCCCGCCCCCGGCCTCAGGCGTATGGGCGAAGTGCCGTCCCCCGTCCGCGAGGGGGCGGCACTTCCGTTTCCCGGAGGGAGAAAATGACGTTTTTCCAAAAAATATCCGTCCATCGAGAAAAAAGTAGGCCAAAGTCTTTGTATATTCCATAGATTACTTATATTTGTCGAGCAAAAAGTAAGAACGATTAAAATCTTATACCTCCATGAAAAAGCAGATAAAATTCAGTCTTGTCTACCGGGACATGTTCCAATCATCCGGTAAGTACCAACCTCGCATCGACCAACTGGAGCGAGTAGCCCCGCACATCATCGACATGGGTTGCTTCGCCCGTGTGGAAACCAACGGCGGCGCCTTCGAACAGGTCAACCTGCTCTATGGCGAAAACCCGAACAAGGCCGTGCGTGCCTTCACCAAGCCTTTCAACGAGGTGGGCATCCAGACACACATGCTCGACAGAGGCCTGAACGCCCTCCGCATGTATCCCGTCCCGGCCGATGTACGCCGCCTGATGTACAAGGTGAAGAAGGCGCAAGGCGTGGACATCACGCGTATCTTCTGCGGACTGAACGACGTGCGCAACATCATCCCCTCCATCAAGTATGCACTTGAGGCAGGCATGATCCCGCAGGCGACGCTCTGCATCACGACTTCGCCCGTGCACACAGTCGACTACTATTGCGGCATCGCCGACCAGCTCATCGCCGCCGGCGCTCCCGAAATCTGCCTGAAGGACATGGCCGGCATCGGCCAGCCCGCCATGCTGGGCGAACTGGTGCGCCGCATCAAGGAGAAACATCCCGACGTCATCATACAGTATCACGGCCACTCCGGCCCGGGCCTCTCGATGGCCTCCATCCTCGAGGTCTGCAAGAACGGAGCGGACATCATCGACACGGCTATGGAGCCCCTCGCCTGGGGTAAGGTCCACCCGGACATCATCTCCGTGCAGTCGATGCTGAAGAATGCAGGCTTCGACGTGCCTGAAATCAACATGAACGCCTACATGAAAGTGCGTAGCCTGACACAGGAGTTCATCGACGACTTCTTGGGCTACTTCATGGACCCGACGAACAAATACATGTCTTCTCTGTTGCTGGGCTGCGGCCTGCCGGGCGGCATGATGGGCTCGATGATGGCCGACCTGAAGGGTGTCCATGCAGGCATCAATATGATACTCAAGGGCCAAGGCAAAGAGCCGCTCTCCATCGACGACCTGCTTGTCATGCTCTTCGACGAAGTGGCCTACGTATGGCCGAAGCTCGGCTATCCTCCCTTGGTGACACCGTTCAGCCAGTATGTGAAGAATGTAGCGCTGATGAACGTCATGCAGCTCGTCAAGGGCGAGGAACGTTTCACGATGATTGACAACCACACGTGGGACATGATTCTGGGCAAGAGTGGACGTCTGCCCGGCAAGTTAGCTCCCGAAATCATCGAACTGGCAAAATCGAAAGGCTACGAGTTTACGGAAGAAGATCCGCAGAGCTATTATCCTGACGAACTGGACAAGTATCGCAAGGAGATGGACGAAAACGGTTGGGAATACGGCGAGGACGACGAAGAACTGTTCGAACTGGCCATGCACGACCGTCAGTATCGCGACTATAAGTCAGGCGTGGCTAAGAAACGCTTCCTCGACGACTTGCAGCGTGCCAAGGACGCCGCCATGGCCAAGAAGGGCTTCGATGAAGAGACCATCAAGAAGATGAAGCGTGCGAAGGCCGACCCGATTGTGGCACCGCGCCGCGGCCAAATCCTCTACGGAGTAAACTTCAACGGCGAACTGATGGAACCGTTCGTAGGCCGCAAATACCAGCACGACGAAGTGTTCTGTTCGATTTCGACTCCGTGGGGTGAAAACGAGGACATCCTCACGGGATTCACAGGCCGCGTAGTAGAAGTCTGCGCCAAACAAGGGCAGACGGTCAATGCCGGCGAAGTCATCGCCTACTTGGAACGTTCGGAAATATTTGCCTAAGTTGTTCAATAAAAAAGTTAAAAAAGAGCGGCCCCGGGGAAGCGATTCCTCGGGGCCGCCTGCCTTTCATTCGGGCAAGTCGAGACGGAAGACAATGCGAAACACGCCGTCGGCATAGCGTGTGCTGCTGATGCGGAAGTGCCCTATCTCGGCCGTGTGGGCCACGTGGGTGCCAATGCAGGGACAGGCATCATAGTCGCCGACACGCACGATGCGGAGCGTGGGGCTTGCGTCTTCGGGCAACTTACCGAGGTCAAACAGCCGGACTGCCTCTTCCTGCGTCATGTAGTCCATCGTGACGGGCAGGTCGCGGGCGATGACTTCGTTGACCCGGCGTTCGATTTCGGCCACCTGCTCCGCCGTGGGACACGTGGGAAGCTGATAGTCCAGCTTGCTTTTCTTGCGTTCGATATGCGTATGTCGCGAACGTTCGCAACCGAACATGCGCACCATGGTCTGGTTGAGGATATGTTCGGCGGTATGCGCAGGAGGAAACTCCTGCTTGTTGTGTTCGTTGAGTTGAGGTTGTTGCTCCATAGGGTTGACTGTTTTAGTTCGTAATTTTCGGCGAAAGTATAACTAATTTTGTTCCTATCACCTATCTTTGCCCCCTGATTTAATCTAAAAACCCCAAAGACATGTTTAAGAAACTTGTAGCCATCGAAAACACGCTGCTCCATGAGGATGCTCTGAAGAAGTTGTCCGACTATGCGGCATGTGTGGAACTGCATGACGAGCGTGCAGCTGATGAGGATGAGCTAATCCGTCGGATAGGCGATGCCGACGCAGTGCTGGTATCCTTCAAGACGACAATAAGCAAGACGGTGCTCGACGCCTGCCCGAACATACGCTATATCGGAATGTGTTGCACGCTCTACGAGCAAGCCTGCAACGTCGACCTTACCGAGGCCCGCAAGCTGGGCATCACCGTGACAGGCGTACGCGACTACGGCGACGAAGGTGTCGTGGAGTATGCCATCAGCGAGCTGGTGCGTTTCCTTCATGGTTTCGGCGAATGCCAGTGGAAGCCAGTCCGGCAAGAACTGACACGGCAGAAAGTGGGTGTCATCGGCCTGGGCCGCACGGGCCGCATGCTGGCCGACGCCTTCCGTTTCCTCGGAGCTGACGTGGCTTACTACAGCCGCACACGCAAGACAGATGCCGAGGAAGTTGGCATAGCCTACCATCCGCTTCATGACCTCCTTCGCCACTCCGACATCGTGTTCACCTGCCTTCCCCGCAACACCCGCCTGCTGGGCGAGGAGGAGTTTCGTCTGATGGGCAACGGGCGCATCCTGCTGAACACATCCATAGGACCTACATTTGATGTAGCCGCGCTGAAGGCTTGGCTGACTGCCAACGACCACAGTTTTTACTTCTGTGACGGCACAGGCATGGGAACAGCCGTAGACGAACTGGCCGGTCATCCACAAGTGATGTACACGCCGGTTGTCGCAGGCTCGTCAGCACAAAGCATCGAACGCCTGTCCCGGAAAGCACTGGCAAATATCGAGGCTTACTTGCGCCAAAACGGAGAATTGTGAAGTTTCAACGCCTGAAAGGATAGGAAGGGAACTGCTGTCCGGACCGCCGTGCCGGAGCGACAGTTCCCTTTATTTGTAACACATAAGGCCGGACCTGCCCGGCAAAATAGACAGACACCTTACGGAGAAACTTCCCCGGACGTCCTGCCGGGTCGAAGGTGACAATGACATACCCCGTCTGTCCGGGTTGCACGGGACGTTTCCCATACGAGGCCCGCAAGCATCCGCAGGAAGTACTGACACGGCTCAATGCGACGACCGTATCCCCCTCATTGACAAAAGAGAACTCACAGCGGGGAAGCCTTACAGTGTCTTCCGGTATCGTGCCCAAGTCAAGGGTCGTACGGGCAAATCTCACTTGAGCGTGGACGAATCCACACATAACTAACAGGAAAAGACAAAAAAGAATATGCCGTCGAGAAACCATTGTCTAATCGGTTTAATGGGCACAAAGGCTGAATTTATCCCGTAATTGCTACCTTTGCACCCTGTAAACATTCATCTATTCTTTATGATACGTTCTTTCTTGATTGTTGGCTTGGGGAGTTTCCTGGGCGGAGGCTTGCGCTTCCTCTTCTCCCGTCTGGTTCAAACCTACGTGCATCATCCGTTTCCTTTGGCGACATGGGCCGTCAATGTGCTGGGTTGCCTCCTTATCGGGATGCTCAACGGTTATTTCGAACGCAGCCACCTGCTGAACCCTGACATACGGCTTTTCCTGACAGTAGGCCTCTGTGGAGGATTCACTACTTTCTCTACTTTCATGAACGAGAACTTCCAACTACTGAAAGGCGAGCAATTTTTCATTCTCACGCTCTATGCTTCGCTCAGCCTGCTCATAGGCTTACTGGCCGTATGGGCGGGATACGCCCTGTTTACCCGAGGTTGAGCCGAAAGACGCCTCTCACTCGTCCAACAAAGAAGACGACTTCAGAGCTGCCAAAGCCGCATCATACTCTTCCACCATCTCGCGCATGACCTCAGCCACGGTCTGCGATTGTCGGAAAAGCGAAGCTACTTGGCCCAACTCCAATTCTCCGTCCTCAAGGTCACCTTCGAAGATGCCCTTCTTGGCGCGGCCGCGTCCCAAGAGTTCGCGCAGCTCTTCCACAGACGCCCCACGGCTTTCCGCTTCCTCCACCGCTTGGCAAAACGCTCCCTTCACCAGTCTGGTGGGAGATAGCTTTTTAAGCAACAACTTCGTGTCACCCTCCTCCAACGTAAGTCCATACGCCTTAAAGTCTGGATGTGCAGAGCTTTCCTGCGTCAAGGCGAAACGTGTGCCCACCTGAACACCTTCAGCGCCCAAAGCCATGGCAGCCAGCAATCCCCGTCCTGTCCCAACGCCTCCTGCTGCAATCAAAGGCAGGCTTGTCGCACGACGTACCGCCGGAATCAAGCAGAAAGTGGTCGTCTCTTCACGTCCGTTGTGTCCTCCGGCCTCGAAGCCCTCGGCTACGACTGCATCCACTCCGGCTTCCTCACACTTGCGTGCAAAGCGGGACGACGACACCACATGAGCCACCGTAACACCGTGCTCTTTCAAAAACGGTGTCCACAGCTTGGGATTGCCGGCTGAAGTGAAGACCACCTTCACCCCTTCCTCGACCAGCAAATGCATAATCTCCTCAATCTGCGGATACATCAACGGCACATTGACGCCAAACGGCTTGTCCGTAGCTGCCTGACATTTACGGATATGTTCACGCAACGTGTCGGGATGCATGGAACCAGCTCCAAGCAAACCCAATCCTCCGGCATTGCTGACAGCCGATGCCAACCGCCAGCCACTACACCACACCATGCCACCTTGGATGATGGGATATTTAATCTGAAACAGAGAAGTAATTCGGTTCATAAGCTAATCATGTTTATTTCTTGGGATAACCCACAGGATTGTTCAACAAAGGTATCTGCTGCTCGCCCAGCTTCAACAGTCGGCGCACGGCAGGCTCATCCATCGAAGCACGCGGGACGGTGCACAGTCCGACAGATGCACAAAACAGGCTTACGTTCTCCGACACGATGCCGGCATCCATCGCAGCCATCAGTTTCACCCGTTCGCCTTCCATGCCGAAACGGGAAAGGTCAGACACAAACAGGAGTATGACGGGAAAGTCCTTGACAAAGTCTTGGGCTCGGGCCGGAGACGGAGGACCTGCCAACGCTTCACGATGGTCGCCTTCAGCCACTTGCTGCAAGGCATGCTCCTGCGGCAAATAGAGGTACACGCCCTCTGCCGTGAACACATAGATGTCAATATCTTGCTTGTTCAGGGCCGAAGGAGCCGTGCGGCGTCCCTCTTCAGGGCGGTTTATGCCGTTAGCAGCCCAAATCACATCAGACATATCATTCAAACTCAATTCTTCCGATGAACATTCACGCACAGACACCCGGTCGGCCAAAGCCTGCATCACAGCTGTGCCACGTGTCTTGTCCGGTTCGGGAAGACGGATGACATTCGTGTCTTGCGCCTCGGCCCATGTCATGCAACCCGCAGTCACAGCAGCCATAACTAATCTCTTCATAATTCTTCTTTTGGTTTAAACATAGATGTTACTCTACGAATATAAGCCTTTTCCGGATACCCTCATCTGAACGAACGTTAAAACATGGCTTTCTGTTCCACTTTTATCCACTGTCCCGTCACCGGATGGCGAAATTCCAGGCGTTCGGCATGCAGATAAAGGCGGTCTGACGGACGGCCATAGAGCGTGTCGCCGACAATGGGAGCATCCAAGCCCAAAGGATGAGCGGCATGGACGCGCAACTGATGCGTCCGCCCGGTCAATGGGTAGAGTGCCACACGGGTATATTCCCCCTCACGCCCAAGTACCTCATAGCGGGTGACTGACGGCTTCCCATAAGCCTGGTTTACCTGCTGTAACGGACGTTCGTCGGGGTCGGGACACAAGGGTAGACGGACAAAACCTTTGTCTGCCGGAGGCCGGCCGTCCAGCAACGCCACATAGCATTTTCTCACCGCACGGGTTTCAAACAAAGCCTGCATGGCTGCATGGACTTGTTTGTTCTTGGCCAACAGCAAGAGGCCTGATGTCGCCATGTCCAGACGGTGGACCACAAGCGGGCCGTCAGCCTGGGGACAACGGCGGCGCATCCACTCCCACACTGAAAAACCATCCTCCTTGCCCGGCACTGAAAGCATACCGGCAAGCTTGTCAACCAAAACCAGATAGTCATCCTCCCACACCACTTCCGGCTCCATCCGCCTACGTGCGGCGTCAAGGAGCGGATTGGCCTCCACGTCAAGTCCCTGCAACATGTGTTTCAAGATGGGTTCACACTTGCTGCGACAAGCCGGATAGTAATAGCCATGACGACGAAGTTCATTCTTGGGCGAATGTCCCCACCAGAATTCCGCCATACACAGAGGGCGAAGCGCATGCTCGTAGGCATACTGCAACAGCTTTGGCGCTGCACATTCCCCCGCACCGGCAGGCGGGACAGACCGTCCGGCCTCCGAAAAAATCTGGCAGAGGTCTTTCTCCTCGCCTCGGGCGTTCAGCATACAGAAATGACGAAAGAGCGTTTTCTGAAGTGCTGCCGAACGGCGATGACGCTCCTGTTTCCATGCGGCCAGTTGGCTGTCAAAAGCTTCCAATGCCTGCCGACACCGGGCTATCACTCCAGCCCAACGCTGCTCCAGCCTCCGGTATTCCGCCCGCTGATGCTGGCTCTCACGGCTGAGCATTTCGGCCTCCTGCAGACTGAGCGTCCCGCTCTGACGCCGGCTGTCGCGCACGGCTTTCGCTTGCGCCATCGCTGCGCGGGCATCCTCCAGTGCCATGCGGCTCTGTGCCTCGGCTTCTTCCAGTTCCTTACGGGCCTGTATGTAAGCATCCGATGAAGACAACGTTTCTATCTGATGATTGATAGCAGAGATTTTCCCTTCTTCCTCCCGGAAAAAACCGTCCGGCTGAAGCAAGTCATAGACAGGAGGCACGAAATAGTCATGCACATTACTCCCGGCCAATATACCGGAAAAAGCTGCCAAGAAACCGAGACCACCCTCCTCATCCTGCACGACCAGCACTCCGAACATCTTCCCGGCGTCCAACTCCTCAGCCCAGTCGGTACGCCCTTTCAAATAGGCCTGCACCCGGGCCGCAGCATTCTCGCACAACGGATGGGGTGTGTAGTGAAACGGATATGTGAAATGCCGGGGAAGTTCGATTCCCTGCACACTGGCATCAAAACGATGAAGACATGATTGCATAATACATCTTTATTATATAAGTTCTCCAGCCCGGAAACCCTTGCAACCAAGAGCCACTAAAAAGCCCTGTTAAGGGTAGGCTTGCACGGCTTCCTTTCCGCTCCGGGACGCCTTCCTTTCCGTGGTCGGCTACCCTCCTTTCCGCTCCCGGCTACCCTTTATACCGTTCATGGCAGTTGGTTTTCCGGCCTATTTTTCCGGGTTGGCAAAGATAGTGCTTATTTAGAAATACATCGCAGTTTCTTCCTCCTCCATCTGCCGGCCTGCACCAACAGAATCCGCGACAAATAATAAATCCCACAGAAATGGATGGTTGGGAACTTTTTTAGTACTGAATGATAAGTTTATGACCAATAAATTAGGAAATGCAAACGATTGTTTCTACATTTGGATAATTCTTAAATCACAGCCTTATGAAGATAGAGCATTATCCTGAAAAGAATCGTTTCGAAACCGTCGTCGACGGTGTGACGGCGTATGTGTCCTATGCGGAAGACGACACCTGTGTGGACATACGCCATACCATTGTCCCCGAAGCTATCGGCGGCAGAGGCATAGCCTCAGCACTCGTCCGTGCGACCTATGACTATGCACGCGCGAAAGGGCTGAAACCTGTGGCCACTTGTTCCTATGCAGCCGTCTGGCTGCAACGCCATCCGGAATATGAAGGAAGCACCAGTGCCGACTATGGCGGAGGAGACAGTTGCGCACTCTAAATCTGTTTTCCCCCTTTATCTTCAAACACCTCTTGTCATGAAACTGCCGACTCTACTCCCCTTCATGTGTGCCTGCCTGCTGCTCGCAGGATGCGCCCACCGGACATCGTCTCCGGCAGCGGAACTTGCGACCGACAGTATCCGCACGGACACGACTCCGACACGTCCCGCACCCAAGCCGTTGCTCAAGGGTACGGACATCGTGATAGAAAAAGACTTACTCTATGACAAGTACACCCTGAAGGACACCTACCCGCAGAAAGACACGGCATGGAGTTTCAAATGGACACTCATCGAAGAGTGGCTGGCAGAGGTGGAAAACATGCAACGCGACTCCACTTGCCGGTGGGTCGTGATGCAAAACTACAAGAACCGCAACCGGGAAGCTCCCGTCGTAAGAAACTATCATCGAAATGACTACGGCCGTGTCTCTGACAGCCTGAACATCGAGCGATACCAGTCCGCACCGCTCTATCTCCTCACCGACACGGCCGTGCCTGAACGCTACGGACGCGACGGCACGCTGGCCTACGGGGAGGGAGAAGAGGGTAGCTTCATGCGGATACGCCTCACAGGCTCTGGAGAAAAATGGCTCGTCCCCAAACGCTACTTGAAAGAGTTGCCCGACAGCACGCGGTTCCGCCATGTCATCATCGTCGACCGAGGCAGCCAGCACATCGCCACTCTGGAACGCCAGGCGAAAGGCCATTGGCTGGTGCGCAGCATGAACCCGTGCACCACCGGACGACGCCGGCCACCCTACGCACAACCCACACCGCTGGGCATGTTCCTGCTTCAGGAAAAGAAGCGGCGCATGGTCTACCTGAAAGACGGTTCGGCGGAACATGGAGGATTCGCACCCTACGCTTGCCGCTTCACCAACGGGGCCTATCTGCATGGTGTCCCCGTGAACGCACCCCACACCCAAGAAATCGAATACAGCTACTCACTGGGCACGACCCCACGTTCACACATGTGTGTGCGTGTCGCAACTTCTCATGGAAAGTTCATCTACGAATGGGCGCCGGTGCTCCAGTCACTCATCATCGTCGTCGAATGACGCGGGAGGCTCATATTTAACATCTTACCTTCTGCCTAATCGGGAAATATGGATTATCTTTGCGGAAATTTTCAGCCTAAGACATCCATGCAGAGACTTCTATATTCCTTACTATTGTCAGTGCTTATCATACCCGGACTGTGCCTGCTGACAGGAAGCAGCACCGGCGAACCAGCTGTCACATCAACGCAGCCGGAAAATCCCGCGCCGACAACAGCCTACGAACAACTCTATGACACCCTCCAGCTCGACAGCCTTGTCAGCCGGGAAGCATTCCGCCAAGCAGTGGAGGGATTTTACAAAATCGAAAGCCGGAAACGGGACGTGCTCACGCTTATCGACTTTTCCAAACCATCCACCGAAAAGCGCCTGTTCGTCATCGACATGCAGAAGAGGAAATTGCTGTTCTCCTCCGTCGTGTCACACGGCAAAAACAGCGGGGAAAACTACGCGACATCCTTTTCCAACGAAAACGGTTCGCACAAGAGTTCACTGGGCTTTTATCTCACGGGCAACACCTATCAGGGGCGAAACGGCTATTCCCTCATCCTCGACGGACTGGAAAAAGGCATCAACGACCGCGCCCGCGAACGAGCCATCGTGATGCACGGGGCAGCTTATTCCAATCCGTCGGTCATCCGCTCATGCGGCCGTCTGGGACGCAGCTTCGGTTGTCCGGCAGTCCCTCAGGCACTCTCCCGCCCCATCATCGACGCCATCAAGGGAGGCAGCGTCATCTATATTTATGCTCCCAAGCCGGAGTATCTCGTCCGAAGCACCATCCTGTCACCCGAGCCCCATGCATAGAAGACGTTTATGCCGGCTCCTGCGCTGGAGCATGCTGGCTCTGCTGCTGGCTTTCATCTTCGTGTGTCGGCTCTGCCCGCAGGCCGGAGAATGGTATGCACGGCACATCTATCCCCACACCGCATCCATCCTCTCACGCACGGCTTCGCTCGTGCCGTTTTCTCTGGAAGAAACAGTCGCACTGGTCATCGGGATATGCCTGCTGGGCTACCCCATCCTCGCCCGCAGAGGTGGCCAAGGATGGAAACGCATCCTGCGAAGAGAAGCAGAAATCATCCTCTGGGTATATGCCTGGTTCTATTGGGGATGGGGGTTGAACTATTTCCGGGAGTCGTTCTATGTCCGCGCCGGAGTGAAGCCGGCTGCATACGAGGAAGCGAAGTTCCGTTCCTTCCTGCACTCGTACACCGACAGCCTGAACACCAACTACTGCAACGTGGCATCCATCGACACGCTGGCCGTGCAGCAAGACATCCGGACGCTCTACGCGACAGTGCCTACCGGATATGGGCTGGACGCACCGGAATCCTATCACTGCCCGAAAGACCTATGGTTCAACACGCTTTATTCCCATGTTGGCGTCTTGGGATATGCCGGCCCGTTCTTTGTCGAAATGCAACTGAACGAAGAATTGTTGCCTTCCCAACATCCATTTACTTATGCCCACGAACTGGCTCACCTGCTGGGCGTCAGCAGCGAAGCGGAAGCCAACTATTGGGCCTATCGCATCTGTACGCAGTCCGGCCGTCCGGAAGTGCGGTACAGCGGCTACATGGGGTTGCTGTCTTACGTCATCATCAATGCCCGCGCCGTGATGGAGCCTGAGACCTATCGGGAGTGGACACTCACCCTGCGCGATGAAGTCGTGCGGGAATTAGGAAACAGGGACACTTACTGGAGCGAAAAATACAGCCACGCATTGGGAAGCATCCAAGACTGGGTCTATGACCTCTTCCTCAAAGGAAACCAAATCACGTCCGGGAAAAAGAACTACGCCGAAGTCATCCAGATGATACTCTCCACCCGCTAAGCCGGCGCGTGCATCTTTTTCAATATACGGGGAAACTGGATGGCAAAGATGGTCGTGCAGCAGATGGCAGCCAAAGCGTCGGAAATGCCTTCCGCGGCGAAGACACCCATCAACCCGATGAACTTGGGAAGAATGATGGCCAGCGGCACCAGCAAGATCACCTTCCGCAGGAGCGCGATGAAGACCGACACGCGGGCCTGCCCCAAGGCGACAAACATGTTCTGACAAGCACGTTGCAGTCCGAAGATGGTCATGCCGCCGAGGAACACGGGCATCACCCGTTCCACGGTCTGAATCAGCACGTCATCACTCGTGAAAGCCGAGGCCACGAGATGGGGAAAGAGAATCATCAAGACTATCAACAGGAAATTGAACGAAAACATCACCGTCAGCGCCACCTTGAAGCAGGACTTCACACGTTCGCGGTCGCCATGCCCGTAATTGTAGCTCACGATGGGAATAAATCCTTGGGCAAACCCGGTCAGTGGCACACTCACCAACATCATGGCACTCTGCATGATGGCCAGGGCACTTACGTAGATGTCGCCGAAGTGTTTCAGCCCCGTGTTGAGCACAAAGCCCACGAGACTCTCCGTGCTGGCCATGATGAAAGGAGACACGCCCAATGCAAGGATGCTCAGGACAATGCGCTTGTCCAGCTTCATGTAGCGACGCTCCAGACGGAGGGACGCCCGCTTGGACGTAAGAAATGACAAAACCCATGCGGCGCTGCATGCCTGCGAGATGATGGTGGCCAATGCTGCTCCCTTCACTCCCATGTCAAAAGTAAAAATGAAAAGCGGATCGAGCACGATGTTGAGGAATGCCCCGATGAGCACGGACTTCATGGCGATGGCAGGACGCCCCTGCGTATTGATGAACGTGTTGAGCCCGACCGATACTTCCACAAACAGCGTCCCGAGCAGATAGATGGACAGATAGTCGACGGCGTAGCCTATGGTATGTTCCGAAGCCCCCGTGAAAAGCAAGACGGGCCGCATGAAGATATATGCTGTCACGGACGTGAGCAATGTGAACATCAGCAGAAGAGTAAAGCCATTGCCCAGGATTTTCCCGGCACGCACACGGTCACCCTGCCCCAACGCGATGGCGGCCAGCGGCGCACCCCCTCCTCCCACGATGGCAGAGAAAGCTGAAATCAAGATGATGACAGAACTAGTCACGCCTATGCCTGCCAGCGCGTCAGTGCCTATGACCGGGATATGGCCGATGTAGATGCGGTCGACGAGATTGTACAACAGATTGACGATTTGTGCTGCCACGGCCGGAAGCGCCATTCGAAACACCAGCGGCAACATACGGTCCGTCCCCAGACGTTCCTCATAAACATTGCTCATTTTCTTTCATGCACTTAAAAATCGTGCAAATGTAAGCATTTTATGGCGGACGAGTCCGGATTTACTCCGCCTTTTTCACCTTCTGGCGAAGAGCTTTCACTTTCTTTTTCCCCAGCTTACGCGCCTTTTCCCATGCGGCTTTCCGAGCTTCATACTGCTCATATTGACGTTCTATGTAATTGTCTGCCATTGTATTCCAATCGTTTGTTTACTATATCCAATGATGTGCAAAGGTATAAAAAACGGAGCAAACGGCGGCTCGTCCGTTCGCTATTTCCCACACCCTCCGTCCTTCACAGTGGTCTTTCCGAAGCTGCACGGTCCTGTTTATGAAGAAAGACAGGCATATCCTTGAAAAAACATATGTGTCTATAATGAATAAAGTGTACACCTCTGTATACATAAGGTGTACATCTTTGCATGTATAAGGTGTACACCTTATGAAGAAAACATAGTGGTGTTCCTCCACAAGCATAAGCGTGCGCATGCGAAGACACCGCCGTCACAGTCCGTGACGACAAGCATCCGCAGAAAAAAGAAAAGCCGGAAAGAAATACATCCCCCGTCCTTCCCGACACGATTATTCGAAGCGAATCGTCGTGTGGTCGTAATAATACCAATAAGTTTTCTGATGTGCCGCAGGCGAAAGCCGATAGAGCTGGTAGTCGCGGGCCACGGCGGACAGGTCGAAAGGAGGCGTCAGCTCGGCATGCCCGGCATAATAGAGGAAAAGCGCCTCCTGATAAGCACGCGGAAGGGAAGGTTCCACGTAACAATAATAGTTCAGCTCTGCGACAAACGTGTCCAGTTCTTTCCGCAACAAGAGTGCGCAGAGATAGTAATCCAGTGCCGGTTCGTTGCCCGTCTCTTCGTGGCAAAGACGTCGCAAATAGTCCGTGACGCTTTCCCCAGCACGAGGAGTATCGCCCAAATATTCATACACAGCCGTGGGTTTCAGCCACGTCGTGGCAGGAAGTCCGGCCTCAAACAGCAATCCGCGGGAAGCGTCACGCTGAGGATAGTCAAAAAGCTTCTCACCCAGCAACCCCGTGCGGCTCAGGGCATACGTCCGCAAGACCGTCAGTTCGCGCGATGTGCGGGGCGAGTCCGCACCGATGGACAACACGGCTTCATAATCGTCGCGTAGCAAAGCCGCATCAGCGGCAGTCTCATAGTGAAACACTTCATCCGTATTTCCCCACGCCATACATCCGACACAGAGCAGGAACAGCGTGAGGGTATTGGGCAACAAACGCCCCAGCCAGGTCTGTTCACGATTGTCATCGCCAAGCCAATCCCAACGCCGACACACCCACGACACTCCAAACAGTGCGACGACAGACAGCGGGATTATCCAACTCCAATGTCCGATAGAGACACTCTCGTAAATGCTTTTGTCAAAGCCCGTGATGCATGAAAGCAACAACACGGAAGGTAAATAGGTCAGCGCATGACAACGTTCGGGCAAACGCACAGCCTGGCTCACGCCAAACTGCACCAGGCAAAGCACCAGTGTAATAATCCATGTCCCCCAACGGGCGGCATACGCCGTCTGTCCGTCAGAAAGCACTTTCTGGAGCATCTCAAGCAAGTGGGTCTGAAAGAAAAGATAGAATGAGCAAAACAGAATAAAAACAAGGCCACACGCGATGCGTATACTACGTGCGGCCTTGTATCTTATTGTTAAACTTTTTGTCATGATATGCAATTATTCCTTTACTTTTCGGAGGACAACAGCCGATCGGGCAGGAATGTAGAGTTTCAACCACTCTTTCTTGTCCTTCGCATACAGAGGGTCATAGTTGGTGAAATGTCTCACCGTGTCGTCGGCCAGCCCGTTGCCTCCAAACTGCACGGCATCCGTATTGAGCACCACGTCGTATGAGCCTCGGGGCACGAGGAAGCCGTAATCGACAAACGAGCGCGTGGGACTGAAGTTGAAGACAAAGATATGGTCGCGACGCATATAAGCCAACACCTGGTCTCCATCATTGTGCCAAATCTCCACAACCGGTGTTTTCTGGATGTTCTTCACATCCTTAATGACGCTCAACATCGCCTTATCAAAATCACCCAAGTAGCAATAGCACAAGTCCTGATTGTCGACCAAACTCCACTGGCGGCGTGCATACTTGTAGCTCCACCCGTTGCCTTCACGTGGGAAATCTATCCACTCGGGATGTCCAAACTCATTGCCCATAAAGTTGAGATAACCTCCATTCAGCGTCGAGCTGGTCAGCAGGCGAATCATCTTGTGCAAGGCAATGCCGCGGTGTACCCGTTCGTTCTCATCTCCTTTCTTGAAATGCCAATACATATCGGAATCTACCAGACGGAAGATGATGGTCTTGTCCCCGACCAATGCCTGGTCATGGCTTTCAGCATATGATATGGTCTTCTCGTCTTTACGGCGATTGGTGACTTCCCAAAACATGCTGGACGGTTTCCAATCCTCATCCACCTTTTCCTTTATGATTTTAATCCAGTAGTCAGGTATATTCATTGCCAGACGATAGTCAAACCCATAACCGCCATCAAGAACAGGCAGTGCCAATCCCGGCATACCGGACACTTCTTCGGCAATAGTAATGGCCTTCGAGTTGACCTCATGAATCAACAAGTTGGCCAAAGACAAATAGCAGATGGCATTATCATCTTGGTGCCCGTTATAATAATCGTTGTAATTACAGAAGGCTTCACCCAATCCATGACTGTAATAGAGCATGGAAGTCACTCCATCAAAACGGAAACCATCGAATTTAAATTCCTCTAACCAATAACGGCAATTGGACAACAGAAAATGCAGCACTTCATTCTTGCCATAGTCGAAGCAAAGAGAGTCCCATGCAGGATGCTCGTGCCGTTCTCCCGGATAAAAATATTGATTGGGATCTCCTGCAAAGTTGCCTAATCCTTCGACTTCATTCTTCACCGCATGCGAATGAACAATGTCCATAATCACAGCAATGCCGTTTTGATGGGCCTCATCAATCAATTGCTTCAACTCGTCAGGTGTGCCAAAACGAGAAGATGGCGCAAAAAAACTGGATACATGATAACCGAAACTTCCATAGTAAGGATGCTCCTGGACTGCCATAATTTGAATGCAATTATATCCATCGGCAATCACACGTGGCAATACTTTTTCACGAAACTCTGTGTAAGAACCCACCTTTTCTTCCTCTTGTGACATGCCTATGTGGCATTCATAAATCAGTAACGGAGAAGTGTTCGGTCTGAAGACCCTTTTCTTAAATTTATAAGGTTTTTCAGGTTCCCACACTTGTGCACTGAAGATTTTTGTCTGCTCATCCTGAACGACTCTACGAACCCATGCCGGAATACGCTCTCCGCAACCACCGTCCCAATAGACTTTCAATTTGTACAAATCGCCATGTTTCAGTACATTGGGTTTCAACTTAATCTCCCAATTACCCGTGTTGCGCAAACGCTTCAACCTGAATTCAGGCTTTTCCTGCCAATCATTAAAGTCGCCGATCAAATAGATCTCGGTTGCATTGGGTGCCCACTCGCGGAACACCCATCCCTTATCCGTGCGATGTAATCCAAAATAAAGGTGACCCGACGCAAAATCAGTCAACGTCTTACGACCATTATTGGTCAGTTCCTTCACTTTATCCATCACATGTGCATGACGCCCATTGATAGCATTTTCAAAGGGCTCTAACCAAGAGTCATTCTTTAATAACCTCAACTTCAGTTCCATAACCAGGAAGACTAATTAGACACGTACTTTTACAATCACTTTCTGAATGGTTTCCTCGTCAGCTATGCAAGGAGCATGTCCATCTTGCGGGAAAAATATGGCAAACATTCCCGGATGGACCGGAATATAAGCTTCTGAAGGAAGCGTAAATTTTGTGATGTCCTTTTCTGCATTATAATCACCTTCCGGCAGATTACATGCCGGAGTGTATCCCATTACTTCCGTACAAGAAAGAGGAATTTGAATATCAATGAAATTCTTGTGAGTTTCCAGCTGAGCCTGTTCTTTTGTCTTTCCTTTAGCCATAGAAAAGTTTACGACCAAGTCTTTCCCTTGTAATTCCACTTTGCCCACTTCATGAGCCTTTAAATCGGTCGATTTCAAATATTCGATAGCTTTAGCAAACAAAGGATTTACCGAAGCATATTTTTCCAGATTGTCTAGTGTATCAATGATCATAATTCTTAAGGATTAAAAGAGTTTATATTATTTCAGTCGCACAAATATAATGAATTTTGTACTATATGTAACAAATCTTTGTGGATTTTTCCATTGCTTGCAAGAACTTCTTTCCCGGAATAGAAATCATCACCACCTGCAAACGTTGACAACTTGCCACCAGCCTGCTGCACGATGAGTGTTCCAGCTGCAATGTCCCATGGTCCAAGAAAGGCTTCCAATCGCGCTTCAAAACGCCCTGCTGCTACATAGCACAACTCCGCAGCCGCAGAACCTTGCACACGAATGCCTCCGACATGACCATACAACTGTCTTATGACATCGACCATGAATGCCCGACTCCGCTCTGCCTGATAAGGGAAGCCCAGCTGAATGAACGATTCATCCAGCAAAGACACAGATGAAACATGTATCTCATGCCCATTCATAAAGGCCGGACTGTCCTTCCATGCCCAAAAACATTCATTTCGACAAACTTCATACACGACTCCCACCAATAACTCTGCGGAATTTCGCAAAGCAATGCTAACACAGAAAGGAGCATTCCCGTGTATAAAATTGGTCGTTCCATCCAGAGGGTCAACAATCCAGCAATATTCTTCCGTCGTGTGGGAGGCACTGCCTTCTTCTGTAATGAAACCTGCTTCGGGCAGAATCTCACGAAGACGAGCGACAATCCGGCGCTCCGACTCCTTGTCGACATAAGATACATAGTCATGCGCTCCTTTCTTCTCCACACGCTCACGGTGGAAATTCATACATTCATGACGTAGAAAGTCTCCAGTCTCAAGAGCCAAACTACGGACCTCCTCTGTTATCTTTTCCAGCTCTAACATATTCTCTTCAGATTATAGCCTCACTTACTGACTGTGTCCAAGCGTCCAAACTTATATGTGCCTCGACGAATGACATTGCCGTCACCGTCCTTTTCTATAAATGGCCCATCTTTCACATCTTGCTTGAAGAATCCCTCAAAGCGGTTTCCGTCTTTATCAATCAATGTACCTTGCCCATCCTTCTTTCCTTTAGAAAACTGGCCCTTGTACATCGACCCATCCGAATTGACCAACTCTCCATAGCCGTCTGCAAGATTATCTTTCCATTCTCCTTTATAGACATCGCCGTTCATCCAGGTATAAGTGCCTTTGCCTTCACGCTTATTTTTTTTCCATTGTCCATCATAGACCGAACCATTAGCCCATGTGAATTTGCCGTTCCCAGTCTGTTCGCCATCGACAAAATCACCGACATACATGTCTCCGTTAGCATGAGTATAGATGCCCCGGCCTGTACGTTTCCCATGAAAATAGTCCCCTTCATATTTGTCTTTGTTATTATATATATAGGTACCCTTCCCATGCTGTTCGTTATTACTCCATTCTCCTATATATTCATCACCATTGGAATAATAGTATTTCCCTTTGCCATCGCGCATATCGCTCTTCCATTCGCCGACATAGCGTGACCCATCGTTCCAGTCCAATGTTCCTGTGCCATTCTTTTTGTCATTTTTCCAGTCACCCGTATAAAACGCACCGTTAGACCAGGTATATTTTCCTTTGCCTTCACGCTTGTCATAGGCCCAATTTCCTTCATAAATATCACCATTGTAATAATACATCGTGCCTATCCCATGCTGATGGTCGGCATACCACATGCCTTCATAGCGATTATTGTTATTGAAATATTTAATGCCTTTCCCATGACGGACATCCTGGTACCAATTACCTTCAAAACGCTCACCGTCCTTCTTGATATAGACTCCATAGCCTTCACGCTTCCCCTTTACATATTCACCTTCATAAGTATCACCGTTTTTAAAAAGGGTCTTGCCTTTTCCATTCGGTTTGCGACTTTTTATCTCACCGGTATATTCAGCCCCGTCTTTAAAAGTGTAATTACCTATTTTGATTTGTGCATTCCCGGAAAAAGGTATTGCGAACAAGAAGAATGCATATAATATGTATTTTTTCTTCATGAGTCATCTCTGTTTTATAGATTTGTTCAAATGTAACTGATTCCCTCTTATAGGGCCAAACTTATTAAGCTTTCTTTCACTTTCTGGCATATCAAGCATTCATTTCATCGCATTTTTTACCTGCGATTACCTCAGTAAAGCTTTCTTTACGCAAATATTTGCAAGCCATATCACGCACATCTTCAGCTGTGATGTCTGCCACAGTTTGCTGAGCACGTGTAAAAAAATCATCCGACAAGCCTGAAGTCTCCAAAAAGATGTAAGCATCAGCCATGGAAAAAGGACTCTCGTAACTGCGGCACATATCACCCATCACATAATTCTTCACCATGTCCAATTCCTCACTCGAAACCAGTTCGGCTTGCAACCGCTCCATCTCGTAGTTCACTTCCCTTATGACTTCATTCGCATATTCATTAGCAGCTTGTGTATTCACCACCAACATGTTGCGAAACGGATAAGCGACAAGCCCGGCACCGATACCATACGTATACCCCTTGTCTTCACGTATGTTTTTCATCAGACGACTTCCGAAATATCCGCCAAAAAGTGTTACCATAAATCGTAACTTCAAGAAGTCTGGATGCTGAGAATCTACCGTGAAACATCCCATGCGGACAGCACTCTGCAATGCTTCAGGACGCTCTATGAAACAACGCTTTCCATTCCAACTTTCAGGCAAGCAATCTACCAAAGAGGGAGAAATCCCCTCTGCACTACCCCACATATCCTGCCCCAATTCAGACTCCATGAGTTTCAATATCTCATCGGTCACATAACCCGACAAATAACAAGTGCAGTTCTTTGCACAATAGTAGTGCTGATGCATCGTGCGTAAAACTGCAGTTGTTATCCGTTCATAATCCTCAAGCTCGGCATAACGCCCAAACGGATGATTACGTCCGAAAAGACGGATATTCAACTCTTTGCGAGCCAACACTTCCACTTTCTCCCGATTGACAAGAAACTGTTGCCGGTTTCCATCCACGACAACCGCAAATTCCCTTTCCGGGAATGTCGGTTCCTTCAGCATGGACACCAGCAAAGCAAATGTCTGAGCAAAATATTTATTGAGAGTGTACAACGTCAGAAATGAATGAGTCATGGAAGACGACACATCCAGCCATGCACCATAATAGTCCAACTTTTCAGCTATCTCTGCAGACGAAAAACGGGCTGTCCCCTCTCGCAACATACGAGCCGTGAAGACAGCCTGCAAAGGTTGCGTCTGTTCCAACAGTCCGCCTCGAATCATAATGTCCAGACGGACGACTTCTTCTTCCCCTGCACGAAATATCCTCACAGGTATGCCATTGGGCATCTCCAGCATCTCGGGACGTTGTATTTGAAATGTCTCCATCGGACAGATGGAGGGTTGTTTTGTCCTATCTAGCTCCATGTAATCTCAAAAATTCTTCAGCTTTCACTAAATCTTCGGGCGTATCAATGCCTATGGTTTCCACCTGACTGACACCCACTGTTATCGTATATCCATTTTCCAGCCAGCGCAACTGTTCCAATGATTCCGCTTGCTCCAAAGCAGACTGAGGCATAGCCGTAATCTGCCTCAACACCTCTGCACGATATGCATAAAGCCCGATGTGCTTGTAAAAGGTGTGGGACGAAAGCCATTTCTCACGCGGCACACTCCGTAAATAGGGGATAACCGAACGGCTGAAATAAAGAGCATGCATCTGCGCATCGACCACGACCTTGGGAGAGTTGGGATTCTCCAACGCCGCCAGACCATCCGACTCCGTGAAAGGTTTGACCAGCGTCGCTATCTGAGTCGCACCATCGTCAAAACAAGCTTTCACCGTTTCTAGTTGTTCCGGATGAATAAAAGGCTCGTCACCCTGGATGTTGATGATGACATCAAATCCTGCTCCGACCTTTGTATAGGCTTCATAACAACGATCTGTGCCGCTCCGATGAGAAGCCGAAGTCATAACGACGTTTCCACCAAAAGCTCTTACGGCAGCCTCTATGCGTTCGTCATCAGTGGCGACGTAAACATCATCGAGCGTGCCCTTCACTTGTTCATAGACACGCTGAATAATTGGTTTGCCGCCAAGCAATTTCAATGGCTTGCCGGGAAACCGGGTAGATGCATATCTTGCAGGGATTATTCCGATAAATTTCATACAATCTGTTTCTTAAAGTCTAATTTGAAACTTAGCCAAAAAGCTATAACTAAGAACTCCTGAAGATTTGCCATAGTGCCAGAATGAATCATCTTTTGGAATTACAAATAAATCTCCACTCCATCCCTCAGAGTTCCTGCAAATATACGCAACTTCCTTTGGAGTTCCTAACAGAATATATTTATTTTGTCCGCTATTATGAAGAATGTTATTTGCATCATCAGTTTAGGTTCAAACACCGATGCTGTTTCCAACCTACAAAAAGCACGAGACCTTCTGACTCGTGCTTATCCCGGCATTTCATTTTCACCCATCCGGGAAACATCTCCTGTCGACATGAAGCATAATCAAGCCCCGTTTCTGAACCAATTGGCCAAGTTCTCCACCGAACAGGAAGCCAACGAAGTGCATGCGGCACTAAAAGTCATGGAACGTTTCTGTGGACGACGCCCTACAGATAAAGAGCAGGAAAACATCCACATCGACATAGATCTTCTGGCTCATGGAGACACCATCGTCAAGCCAATGGATTTTGCCCGCTACACGAATGAGCTCAAAGCTCTGTGAATCAAAGACGCTTCAATGCCAATTTAATAACCTGCTCCACCGGGCTATCTGGCAATTCCTTCAATATCGCATGTACGACTTTCTGAGACGCCGCAGCCGGAAATCCTAACATCGTGAGAGCTGCCACAGCTTCTTCCACGATTTCCGGTTCGGGATAGGAAAGCGTAGTTTGCCCCATAGGTGTACCATTTATGCTTATCGTCTTTATCTTGTCTTTCAAATCGACTATAATGCGTTGGGCCGTCTTCAGCCCAATGCCTTTTATGGTCTTCAATATCTTGTCATTTCCGCTGCTGATTACCTCACACAGCTCCGTCGTCGTAAGAGCTGACAATATCATACGAGCCGTGTTGCCCCCGATGCCCGACACTGAAATCAGCAGCATGAACAACTCCCGCTCTGATTTGTCCGCAAACCCATAAAGCACATGCGCGTCTTCACGAATGGACTCATATATATATAGTTTCGTACGCTGCATACTCTGTATGGCTGAGTATGTATTAAGCGAAATATTTATTTCATACCCGATTCCTCCGCATTCAAGGATGACACAGGCCGGAGCCAGCTCCGAAATATCACCTTTAATATATTCTATCATAAATTCACTCAAGTATTCTATTGTTCGTTGCAAATATAGTGATATTTGTATACTTTTGCAGCAAAAAGACAGAATTTTGTAATCTTAGTTATACGCATTAATTTTATGAAAAAGATTAGAGCTGCAATTGTCGGATATGGAAATATCGGACATTACACACTGGAAGCGCTTCAAGCGGCTCCTGATTTTGAGATTGTGGGAATCGTACGCCGCAGCGGAGCCGAAAATAAACCGATGGAACTGGAACCGTATCGTGTGGTGAAAAACATCACCGAATTAGAAAATGTCGATGTCGCCATCCTGGCAACTCCCACCCGCAGCGTGGAAGCCTACGCAAAAGAATGCCTGGCTCTGGGAATCAACACAGTGGACAGCTTCGACATCCACACACAAATCGTAGACTTGCGCCGCTCGCTCGACGCTGTGGCCAAAGAACACAACTCCGTGTCCATCATCTCCGCCGGATGGGATCCGGGAAGTGACTCCATCGTCCGCACCCTGATGCAAAGCCTTGCTCCCAAAGGCATCAGCTACACGAACTTCGGCCCGGGCATGAGCATGGGACACACCGTGGCTGTAAAAGCCATCAAAGGCGTGAAAGCAGCCCTCTCCATGACCATCCCTGTGGGCACCGGCATCCATCGCCGCATGGTCTATGTCGAACTGGAAGACGGTTATACGCTGGAAGAAGTGTCAGCTGCCATCAAGGCCGACCCCTACTTTGCCAGTGACGAGACCCACGTGATGCAAGTGCCCTGCGTCGACGACCTGAAAGACATGGGACACGGCGTGCACCTGACCCGCAAAGGCGTTTCCGGCAAGACGCAAAACCAACTGTTCGAATTCAACATGCACATCAACAACCCGGCATTGACGGCTCAAGTGCTGGTCAACGTGGCCCGCGCTTCCATGAAGCAACGCCCTGGATGCTACACCATGATTGAAATCCCTGTCATCGACATGTTGCCCGGCGACCGCGAAGAGCTGATTGCACATTTGGTTTAAAAGACAGTGTAAGCCCCGGCTACAAAAAGATTAGTCCGAGAACACGAATGATTCGTGAACTCGGGCTAATCTTTTATATATGCAGTTTTCATAACGATATCGCCCCCAAAACAACTTTAATGGCTTACTATGCAAAAAAAGATGATTGCTATGTCAAACCGCTTTCATTGCATTTGGCAAATTGACAATGCTTCCACTGCAGAAAGCGGCAAACACATAGTTCTACCCCTACAAAGCATTTACACCATAAAGAGTGAAATTCACTAACTTTAACCCAAATCATTAGAAACCTATGATTGCTTTGGACAGGTGTGGATCTCTAAATGCTTATAATCAATCGATTTTGTTTTAATTGTTTTCATCGAACTTACATAAATAATATCATTTCTCAATTTCATACACTTTCCAATTACCATCTCCGGTATAGACTGCTTTCGCATTCACATAACAATTGGAAGTAATGTTATATTTTTCCAGTATAGTTTTATGGACATAGTAATCACCAATAAATGCAAAATCTGGTTCTTCTCCATCATACCTATCTTTATATTTGAGTTCCAAATTACCGGAGAAGCGTTTTACTAAGTCACTATTACTCCCGTCAGTCAACTCTGCCCTAAGCACTTCCACTAATTTCTTTTGCTTACCCGGATTCTTCTTGTCACTGATTTCCTTGACAAAATAATGAATCTTAATGCAATCACCAACGGATGGACGCAAATCCGTCTGATCATAGTGCAGAATACCCGAAGCCTGTTTGGTACCTAATACAAAATGGAATAGTTTACGCTGATTATTGACATCATCTACTGCTGCAATCCTACACTTGAACTTCTCAATAGCTTCATCCTCAGCACACTTTTGTATGTTACATAAGAAAGTCTTGCTCTCTTCCTTGACTTTCTTTTTGTATTGGCGCAGTTTGACAAAATCTCCTTTTTCAAGTTCCTTCCGCTCATAGTGCTCATAAACGAGTGTTGAATCGGTCAAATAAATATGATAGACCTTTTTCTCTGTGTTTATATACTGAACATAGCCATATTGAATCGGCAAATTAAACCAATCTGCCGTTTCTGAGGGAATGGCAGTCAAAGGAATATATTTGATTACTGCTTCTTTCTTGGGCTGCTGCCATGGATAATCACCGGGAATGGTTCGGATTGTTTCGTCTTTATACAATTTGAATTTCCAAACTTGTCCTTTATGACTATCGTTTAGCCCTGGAAATCTCTTCTTATCGGTAGCAAATTCAATTGCTTTACCGTCGACAAAAACTATCATGGTCTTTCCGTTCCCGTTTTTCCATTTGTCCACAAGTACAACTTCCGTGAAAGAAATATCTTCGTAAGCGTATTCTTCCGCTCTTGAGATATTTTCGGCATAAAGTGCCGCATTATTGTCAGATGCAGGAGTAACCGAGGAGCATTGCTCAAGAAGAGCATCCACTTCTGAATCAATACGCCAGCCCTTTTCAGCATAGTGTTTCTTATATTGGTCAAGTTCAACTACTGCATTTGCATATTTCTTGGATTTAATTAGTTGTTGAGCCAATTCCATTCGTATCTTCCCTATGAAGTCTTCATTCTTCTCTAAGCTTAGAGCTTTGCAAAGAAAAGCAATCTTTACATCCACATCTTCCCAACAATCGGCAAATTCACTCCAGATGTAGTATTTCTCTCCCATCTTCTGGCAAAGCTTTTTATAGATATCCTTTGCTTCTGCTTGCTGACCAGCGCGCAGATGAAGTAACGCTTTCGACCTGATATTCCAATCATCATCCGGTATCTTCTCTATGGCTATTCCATAGAGGTCAATAAGCCATTGGAGGTCTCCTAGTTGTTCATCAGAAAGATTCTCAAGAGCTTCTTTTACTCTTTTCAGCGATTTGACAGCTAACGGTTTATAGGTTTCCCCATTATCTCCTTTCTCTTCTTGCCAGTCAGCTGTTCTTAGTTTCTCTGGGTTCCACCCTCTAAAAAAATCATAGAATCGCCATGCATTGTTTTCCTTCATTGTGCGCTCGGCTAACCCAAGAACTTTCGAATGAGAAGTAGAGGCCGGAGTATCATTGGATAACTCTATATATTGGTTAAACAGCTCCCATGTAGATGAAGAAACACCGTCCTCAGTACTATGATACAGTTTCCAGAAGAAATGGTTTTTTATCATTTCGATAAAATCGTCTTTCCTATAGGGGATAAGCCTAACAAATTCTTGAATCTCATCTAAAGGATAATCAACAATAGCCTTTGCAATTCTCGACATCAACGATGGAATGGTTTTGCCTTCGTTGCTACGTGAATCTTCAAAATCATCCAGTCGCAAATTGTTCGGATTCCATAACTTGAGAAACGATATGAGTTTGAAATTGCCATCTTGTTTAGAGTAATTAAGGGCGAAGTTCAATATTTGGGAATGCAGCATCGAAGGGCGCTCATTATGAAGGTAAATATAGTTCTTCAGTTGCTTCCGCACCTGTATTGAATCAAGTTGTGCAATGTGATCTCGCAAATAACGGTATATTGCCCATCCATAGCTTTCATGCGCTTCTTCAGGAAGATTTCCGTCTACTGACAATTGGGTAAGAATTCCCCATGCTTTATCATTGTTGCCTTTCTGACTCAATTCTTTAGCTTCTTGAATCTGAGCGTAGAAAGGATTCACCATTAGTCTAAGTGCTTGTATTTTTCTAACAAGCATTTCCGCAAACTCATCGAATTGGGTCTCGAAGTGCATACGCGACAGAAGAGCTGAAATTTTTCGCGCATCTACAATATTTCCTTTCTGTTGCTCCCTTTTGCAGATATCAATCAATGTCCAAGCATAGGCTTTCAGAACATCTATATCTGTTCTGTTTTTTTGAAGATAATCTTCAGCCAGTTGTCTGGCATCATCCAATAAACCATCGCGACGGAGAGCATAGATTTTAGTTGATATGCGAGGGGAGTAATCATTCTTATTATGAGAACTAAACTTTGCCATTTTTACTGTCTAAATTATAGTTTTGTTGATTTAAATACAATCATTTCCCGCACCTCACTTGCAATGGTGGTATCAGTAACGTCGAACATCTCAATTTTGTTGATAAACCCTTTGCTATGGCTTTCCAAGCTGGTTCCATACCATAGGCGGAGCATAGCGTTGCCGTTATCAGATGTAACCTTGCAGACAATCTGATAATCTTTACTGGACACTACCTCAAGCTTGAATCCCCGCTCTTTCATCTGCTCACCAAATACCTTAACGACTTCCAAAATATAATCAGGAGTATCCACAGATTTATTATATGACACAGCCTGGGAGAAGACTGTGTCGATGCACTGCTCAATACAGGTGGCATCAACTAACTCATTCGGCTCCATTCTAATTGCCGAGATACCATAAGAATCCTTAGCACCCTTGTTATGAATATCAATTACCAATTTCTTTTTTATCCCTTGTGGTACTGAAAATACGGCCTTGGTCAAATAATCATTGCACGGTTTGACCACCTCCAAGATATAACCGCTTGGTTCGATAAGCTTTGCCAATTCACAAATAGCAGCTGACGCATTGACGTTATTAAGAACCATATCGGAAAAACGGGATGGCACTTTATACCCATCATATATAAGCAATTGCTTCGGTGGGTTAACACCTGAATCTGTTTCGCTCACGGTACAATTCATAAATGGATGGACATATTGCGGTTGTGCAATATAGAATACTCCTGCCGTAACACAGAGCCCACTGTATAGCCATCTGAAATAAGACTCATTGCATATTCCGTCATTCTCCGTGCGGAATCCTTTCAAGATGACATTGTCAAATTCGGAGCCGACAGCCTTATGAACAGTTATAGCCCATGCATATTTCGCATACATTACATTGATAAGCGGATCGTTCTCACGGGAAGACCGTTGAATGTCACTCTCGTACCTATCATAATAACATTTGAGTAATGAACGGGCCACTTTCGTTGTTTTGACCGGTACCCTATCTTCTTTCTGGACAGAACGGTTTTGAATAATGTTTTCTATCGCTTCTTTCTCATCATTAGAGAGGGCTTGATAGTCCGCATCAGATAGTAACTGACTATAAAATTCAGTCTTGGCAAATGGTGACGACTTCTTTCGTTCAGTAATACGACGATTAATGAAGACATTAACTGCAATCTGTTCCTCCTTAGTCAATTCATCTGAACAATCCAAATAATTGTCAAGTACCCAAATTTCGGCATCCTGCCCACTTAGGCTCAAACATTTAACAGATATTTTTGTAAAAGACAGAAACATTGGACGAGGATAAGCCTTAATGGAGATTGTTTCACTATGCTTCTCAAGCACATCCTTTACAGTAAAATACATCCCGTTCAGCACTCTTTTGGGATTACCAAACCCGGTCTCATCAGGGATATAGATATTATTATTGGCAATAAGAAGGTCGCCTGCTGCAAGTTCCTTCCCATTATTCAAACAATGATGCTTAACCCAAAGATTGGTTTTCAGACAGTCGCTTTTCTTGAAAAACAGGACCGACAGCTTAGGTTCTTGCTGCAATGGAGCCATAAACCATTCTTTCATTTTGTCGGTAATCGCATCTTTCCTGATCTCAACGATAGACCCGTCATCAAAGGCATAATTCAAGTTGTTGAACAGCTGTGCATCCATACTCTTGGCGAGACTACATTTTAGAGACTCCTTGCAGGACTCATGTGAATCGCAGGCCGGCTGATGATAGTAATGAATAACCCTATCCTCGCAGATAGTTTGAAGATTAGCCACATTGATAGCAGAATCGTCGGAAGAGCCGAAAGATAGCATATAAGGGTCACCGATGAAAACGATTTTCCGCTCAGATGCCGGATTGGCAAAGGCGATGAAGTCCTCAAGCAAACGCCCTGTTCCAAAGCGAAGCAAATCTGATTGAGAGAGGCTGCGGCTTACAAGATGCGCATCATACACCATTAACAATGCTCGCTCATCCAATCCGGCATCCGAACGGATGGGAATAACCTGCATGGCCTCATCGTCTTCTTCATCTTCGGATGTCTCGTTCCCTCCGTATATGAATGAGTAAAGGCTGGAAGCCTCTATCCCGCGCTGTCCCAACCGGCGGCTAATTCTATTTGAATGACAAAGTCCTTGAATTTCAGGAATTCTGTAATTATCTGCAATAGAAAAAATGTATTTTGCCCAATTATCCCGTTCTTCTGCATCCATCGACGTTAAGACAAGAAGGTCGTTGCCCTCTGTTTGCATAAAGGTATCGATAGTAGATTTTGCCCCTTTCCCGACAATGATGTCTTGCTTGCAAATCACCCCCGTATCAAATGAATAGTCTTGAATATATTCATCGGATGGGAAGATGCTTTTAATCGCCTTGGCTATCTCTTCATCGAAAGCATTATCATTATTCAAATCATAAAGCAAGGCCCCTATCTCCGATTCTTGTACAATCTTATAATAAGGATATTTCCCCGGAACCTTATTGCTGAGCTTAAGCGGTCCTGAAAAGATATTTGCTATGCACACCCGGGATGGATTGATTTTTTGCCCGAGAATTGGATTATGCTCAACGATTTCTCTGAATGCGTTTCTATATGAAACAAGCTGGAGAAACGGATTCAAGAAATGGGCACCTGCCTTAACCTCTATATTCTGGCAGTCCGATACTTTTTCTGCATACCAAGGATAACTCTTAAATTCATCATCGCCCCGTGGAATAATCAGTTGACCCGAATAGTCTTTGAAGTCAATAATTATCACTCCATGATTGAAAAAGAGAATCGCATCTGCACGAAAGCGCCGATATTTCTCATTAAATGGATTACCAATAAGAATGCCATCGTAATTGTGCTTTTTGAACGCGGCATCTACTATCTTGACCACGCGGCGGAATTGCTCATTCTCGTGCGTTGCTGCCTGCTGATGTAAAACCTCTAACGCCATAAGACCTTAATTATTTCTAATTATAAAATTTTGCAATTCTTCCTCAATTGGATTTAATCCATACATTATGCAAGATAGTTAATGAATATCTCAGTTTCGTTTATATCAACATTAATGTATGCCATACGTCAACGATTATTTTTCCATTCCAATGCCCTGAATCTGTCCTGCAACTCATGCAACTGCTCCATAATCTCATCAAACGAGGGCGCATTAGCATAAATAAAGCCGATTTGCATCTGCTTATAGTCGTCCCGCAAAGCCTCTTCAATGCTTTCAGGAGGAAGAAATGATATTGTATGCGGAAGATGTGTTGTGTAATCCAGTCCGCTCCATGCCGTAAACTTATTGCGATGAGCCACAATGTCTTCATAGAGTTGTACATTTTGCATTGCTTCCATTGCAAACGGTTTATCCATCATCTTTACAATGTCATACATGTGTCGTGTGATACGTTCGATATGC
>USEY01000004.1 GCA_900553815.1 uncultured Bacteroides sp. | reverse complement strand
ACCAGGAATGACAGGACCAGAATCTGTAGTGTTACCATTACACCATAGCCCAATTTTTAATTTGAAGTGCAATTCATTTCTGTTTTGCGGTTGCAAAGATACGGACTTTTTTTGAATTGCAAATAAAAACGAGACTTTTTTTGAAAGTTTTTTCTAAGAAGGCTTCTACCAAAGGATTAGATACCTAAAAAAAATCAAAAAACGCAAGACTTTTGTTCTTTTAGGTGTTATATAAGAGAAATCACGTATCTTTGTCAACTGTTTTAATTAAGGTATAATAAATAATGGACGAAACGAAAAAGCTAATTCAACAAATAATTGAGGGCATTCAAGATAAGAAAGGTAAAAGCATAGTTATAGCCGACCTGAGTCAAATTCACGATACTATTTGCAACTATTTCATCATCTGTCAGGGTAATTCGCCCAGCCAGGTGACTGCTATTGTGGAGTCTGTCAAGGAGTTCGCACGCAAGGGTGCCGGTGCCAAACCTTATGGAGTGGACGGCTTGCGGAATGCAGAATGGGTAGCAATGGACTTCTCGGATGTATTGGTACATGTCTTCTTGCCGGAAGCACGTGCTTTCTACGACCTCGAACATCTGTGGGCCGATGCCCAATTAACCCAAATACCAGATATTGATTAATTGTAAGCTATGGACAATAACATAAACAACGATCTCAATAAGAATAATAAGAAGATAAACAGACCCAAGTTCAACCTGAACTGGTTGTACATGATTATCCTGATGATGATTGTGGGCCTGTACTTCACCAATGAGAATGGGGCCGCTACCAAGGAAATCCCCTACAATGAGTTTCAGCAATACGTAAAGAACGGATACATCAGCCGCGTAGTGGGCTACGATGACAATTCGGTGGAAGCCTATATCAAGTCTCAGTATGTAGCCAATGTATTCCGGGCCGATTCAAGCCGTGTGGGCAAGAATCCGCTTATCATTACCGAAGCACCTTCGCGCGAGGCTTTGGCCGAATTCCTGCAGAAGGAACGTGACGAGCAGCACTTTGACGGTTCGGACAGTTATGAGAAGAAGCGTAACTATCTGGGTGCCATCCTGTGGCAGATATTGCCGTTTGCTTTCCTTATCGGTTTCTGGATTTATCTGTCGCGCCGTTTCAGTGGCGGTGGCGGCGGTATGGGCGGCGGCATCTTCAATGTCGGCAAGTCGAAAGCGCAGTTGTTTGAGAAAGGCTCTAATATCAAGATAACCTTCAAGGATGTGGCCGGACTGGCCGAAGCCAAGCAGGAAGTAGAAGAAATAGTAGAATTCTTGAAGCAGCCGCAGAAATATACCGAGCTGGGTGGAAAGATTCCTAAGGGCGCCTTGCTCGTAGGCCCTCCGGGAACTGGTAAGACCTTGTTGGCCAAGGCGGTTGCCGGTGAAGCCAATGTGCCGTTCTTCTCGCTGGCCGGTTCTGACTTTGTAGAAATGTTTGTCGGTGTGGGAGCTTCGCGTGTGCGCGACCTCTTCCGTCAGGCTAAGGAGAAGGCACCTTGTATTGTATTCATAGATGAGATTGATGCCGTGGGTCGTGCCCGTTCCAAGGCTGCTGCCATGGGTGGCAACGATGAGCGTGAAAACACCCTGAACCAGTTGCTGACCGAAATGGATGGCTTCGGTTCGAATAGCGGTGTCATCATATTGGCTGCTACCAACCGTGTGGATGTGCTGGACAAAGCTTTGTTGCGTGCCGGCCGTTTCGACCGTCAGATTCATGTGGACTTGCCCGACTTGAATGAGCGCAAGGAAGTATTTGGCGTGCACTTGCGTCCTATCAAGATAGACGATACTGTAGATGTTGACCTGTTGGCTCGTCAGACGCCTGGATTCTCGGGTGCCGATATTGCCAATGTGTGCAACGAAGCAGCCCTGATTGCTGCCCGCCATGGAAAGAAGTTTGTAGGCAAACAGGACTTCCTCGATGCCGTAGACCGCATTGTGGGCGGACTGGAAAAGAAAACCAAGATTACGACCGAGAGCGAGCGCCGCTCCATTGCCATCCACGAGGCCGGACATGCCAGCATTTCTTGGTTGCTGGAGTATGCCAATCCGCTTGTCAAGGTTACCATCGTGCCACGCGGACGTGCACTGGGTGCTGCCTGGTACTTGCCCGAAGAGCGCCAGATTACTACCAAAGAGCAGATGCTCGACGAAATGTGTGCTACGCTGGGTGGACGTGCTGCTGAGGACTTGTTCCTCGGACGCATCTCTACGGGTGCCATGAACGACTTGGAACGCGTGACCAAGCAGGCTTACGGCATGATTGCCTACCTGGGTATGAGCGAAGAGCTGCCAAACCTTTGCTACTACAGCAATGACGAATATACCTTCAACCGCCCCTATAGCGAGAAGACAGCCGAACTGATAGACTCAGCCGTTAAGAAGATGGTGAACGAGCAGTATGAGCGTGCCAAGAAAATCTTGTCGGAACACAAGGAAGGCCACAACAAGCTGGCTCAATTGCTGATTGACAAGGAAGTCATCTTTGCCGAAGATGTGGAAAACATTTTCGGAAAGCGTCCATGGGCATCGCGTTCGGAGGAAATCATAGCCAACAAGGCATCAGAAGAACAGAAGAAAGCGGAGGCAGAAGCTGCCCAGAAGGCTGCCGAAGCCGAACTGGAAGTGAAGAACGAGGCTAAAGAGAACACCGGAGCAGCTGACGACAATCAACCCCAGCGTGGTCAACAGGCCAATGCCGGTCAGGCTGACGAACCTCGTGTTCAGTAAACATGTTGAAACTAAGGAACTCTTAAAATCGGATATTTACCGTGAAAAGCAATTTTATTCAACGAACCATAACAGGTGTATTGTTCGTAGCCGTACTGGTGGGATGTATTCTGTACAGCCCGCTTACTTTCGGCATTTTGTTTGCACTCATCAGTGCTCTGAGTGTGCACGAGTTTGGCCACATAGTAAACCAAAGCGGAGTTGTGAGCATCAATAAGAACATCACATCGCTGGGGGGGGCATATCTGTTCCTGGCGTTAATGAGCTACTCTACGTATGCCACCGATGCACGTGTGTTTTTGCCCTATCTGGTGTTGCTGCTCTATTTGATGATAACGGAGCTCTACCTGAAGAAGGAGAACCCCATAGGCAATTGGGCTTACTCCATGCTGAGCCAGCTCTATGTAGCGTTGCCTTTCGCACTGCTCAACCTGTTGGCTTTCCGCAACGACCCTGCAACCAGCAGCGTAGTCTATAACCCCGTGCTTCCGCTCTCCATTTTCGTATTCATCTGGTTGAGCGATACTGGTGCCTATTGCGTGGGTTCGCTCATTGGCAAGCATCGTTTGTTT
This sequence comes from uncultured Bacteroides sp., assembly GCA_900553815.1. Classification (GTDB taxonomy): domain Bacteria; phylum Bacteroidota; class Bacteroidia; order Bacteroidales; family Bacteroidaceae; genus Bacteroides. Next base: position 89,745 of record USEY01000004.1, on the reverse strand, counting down.
GAGCGCATTTCGCCCAAGAAGTCGTGGGAGGGTAGTATAGGTGGTGGCGTGTTTTCCATTGCCTCCTCTTTTGTGTTTGCTTTCCTGTTTCCCTTTGGCCATGCTGTAGAGGCAGGAGGTGCAGCCATGTCAGTAGCTTCTACGTTGCAATGGGCCGGACTGGCCGTGGTGGTTGTCATCTTCGGTACATGGGGCGACCTGACCGAATCGCTTATGAAACGTCAGCTGGGCATTAAGGATTCGGGCAATATACTGCCCGGACACGGTGGTATGCTCGACCGCTTTGACAGTGCGCTGATGGCCATACCGGCTGCCGTGATTTATCTTTATGCCGTTACTCTTTTCTGAGTCTGAGTAGGCATTGCTTGTCTATGTTCCTTTGGCTTGTTCAAGACGGAACGGACCTGAATCCCATAGTTAAGGATTAGGAAATATCCTCATAAACGCCAGTTCAGGCGGATGATGCAGATTGAATAGCTCTCGTTTGGGAGTTTGAATCTGCTTCATCCGCCTGATTTTTTTAGTTAATGAAGGGTATTCTCCTGTGGCTTCCGTTCGTTCTTAGAATGCTACTTTGTTTCTGATAGCAGGGGAATCAAGGGATGCAGCCGTTGTAAGTATCAATAGGAATCCTGCTTTTACAGATTATTGCCGTCTCGTCGTGCAATATGGGTGGCATTCACAGGTTGTCACAGTACTAGTGTGAAGGTGTAACATGCGTACTGTTACAATGTAACATGGCGACTGTGACGATGTAACATGCGTACTGTGAAAGCGTCATAATCGTTATTTTCCCGAATAAATCCCAGCGATAATCCGATAAGCTTACTGGCTATGGATAGATTTTACTGACTTGAGGTGGGAAAAGGGGCTTTCATTAAGGGGGGCTTTCCGTTCAAAGGTGGTCGAGAGATGTGCAAACAGGAGCTGGTATGCGTATTGACCTTGACAATGTTGGTGTTTCATGTTGTTTCAGTATGTATGAAACAGTGTTTCATGCGTTTTGAAACGGTGTTTCATGTATATTGGAACAGTGTTTCATCCGTATTGAAACGAGGTGAAGCCAACGGCTTTATAAATGAATGAGTGAGCCGTAAGGCGTGGGGATATAAATCAAGGCGCGGATTAAGCAGACTCACACGAAGACATTGATATGGAATTCATGAAAGTTTGCTTAATCCGCGCCAGGCAGGAATAGCAACGGGGATTTACGGCGACAATCTTATGGCAGAAGGCTCGACCGGATTGCAGGTCTCAATCCCCATTGATGTGATGATATTTACAGACCGAAGGCGTAGTGGCCAATCGATTCGTAGGATGCGCTGACAATGCTCAGCACCGTGATGCCCAGTGTACAAAGCACCAGGGCGGCACGTGTGTAGTTGTCGCTCTGGAAGGCGGCAATCGGCTCATCGCTCTTGTTGATGTACATGGCCTTGACAATCTTCAGGTAGTAGTAGAGCGAGATGACCGTGTTGGCCAAGGCGATGAATACCAGCAGGTGGAAGCCGCTGTTGAAGGCTGCCGCAAAGATGAAGAACTTTGAGAAGAAGCCTGCAAAGGGCGGGATACCAGCCAGTGAGAAGAGGCACAGGGTCATAATGAAAGCCAGACGCGGGTTGGTGGTGTAGAGGCCGTTGTACTCGTCGAGCGTGAACTTATGGGCACGCAAGGCTACGATGGTGATGACGGCAAAGACACCCAGATTGGCAAAGAGGTAGATGAGCACGTAGTAGACCAGTGCTGTCATACCCTGTGCGCTGCCGCTGATGACGCCCAGCATGATGTAGCCCGCCTGCGAGATACTGGAGAAGGCCATCAGTCGCTTCAGGTTGTCCTGACGCAGGGCAAAGAAGTTGGCCAGGGTGATGGAGGCTATGATGAGCCAGTAGAGGGCTGTCTGCCATTGGTCGGTCATGGGGGCGAATACCTTGATGAGCATGGTCATGAGCACGAAGGCTGCCGAGCCTTTGGACACTACGCTGAGGTAAGCGGTCACGGTAGAAGGTGCTCCCTGGTAGACATCGGCCGTCCAGAGGTGGAAGGGCACCAGTGAAATCTTGAATCCCATACCGGCCAGGAAGAATACGAAGGCCATTATCTGCAAGGGGTTGCCTTCCAGGTGAGCGGGTACATCGGCAAAGTAAAGCGTGCCCACGCTACCGTAGATAAGCGAAATGCCATAGAGCAACAGACCGCTTGAGAAGAGGGCGCTCAGGATATACTTGGCACCTGCCTCGGCCGAGTGGTGGCGGTATTTGTCGAAGGCCACCAAGGCAGCCATCGGGATGCTGGCGGTCTCCAGTCCGATGAAGAACATCAGGAAGTGTCCGGCAGAAATCATGAAGTACATACCCAGCAGCGTAGACAGGGTGAGGAAATAGAACTCACCTTGTTTCAAGGCCGTGTCGGGGCGACGCATCCACTCGTGTGCCATCAGGAAAACGATAAGTGTTCCTACGCTGAGGATGGACTTGACGATGCTCTGAATGGGTGTATTGTGGTACATGCCGCCGAAGGCTTCGGCTTCGGGGCCGGGCACGATGGTGATGATGGTGTGTATCAGCATCAGCACAACGGGCAGCATGGTGTTCAGCACAGGTTTACCGTCTTGCTTGTGGGCATCGGGACTCATGAAGAGGTCGGCGATGAATAGAATCACGATGACGGCTATGAGCGAAAGCTCTTCTTTCATCAGTAAGAATTGACTGTAATCCATTATTATGAATGATAGATGGTTAATGATAAATGGTTAATGGTGAATGGTTAATGTTAAATGTTTAGTGGTAAATGATGAATGGCAAGTTTGGGATTAATCATTTACCATTTGTCATTAACCATTAACCATTGTCACGATAGGCAGCACGCTGTCGCCAATCATGCCGCTCAGCCACCAAGGTGCCATACCCAGCGCAGCCACGCAGACGATGAGGATGATGACGGCAGTGCGTTCGTCCCATGTAGCGTCGGTCAGTGTCAGGTGGTGCTTGTTGGTGCAGGTACCGTAGAGAATCTTGCCTACCAGTCGCAGGATGTAGACGGCGGTGATAACGATACTGCAGCAGGCAATCACGGTCCAAGTGCGGTGGAACACGTCGGCATGCTGGAAGGCTCCGTTGAAGATAGTCATCTCGGCCACAAAGCCGCTCAGTCCCGGCAGTCCCAGGTTGGCCAGACCGGCAATGACGTAGCAAACCGAAAGGAATGGCATGATTTTCATCAGGCCCGACAGCTCGCGCACATCACGAGTGTGAGTACGTCCGTATATCATACCGATGAGGGCAAAGAAGAGGGCGGTCATCAGTCCGTGGCTCAGCATTTGCAGCACGGCACCCGTGCAGGCCGTCTGGTTCATCATCAGGATGGCGAAGAGCACCAGGCCGCAGTGGCTCACGCTGGAGTAGGCGTTGATGTACTTCAGGTCGGTCTGTACGCAAGCCGAGAAAGCTCCGTAGACTACCGAGATACCCGTCAGCACCAGGAATATCCAGCCCAGCTCGTTGGCAGCTTCGGGCATCAGGTACATGGCAATGCGGAAGCAGCCGTAGCCTCCCAGCTTCATCAGTACGCCGGCATGCAGCATGGATACAGCCGTGGGGGCTGAGGCATGACCGTCGGGGCTCCATGTGTGGAAGGGGAAGAGGGCACCCAGCACGCCGAAGCCCAGGAAGGTGAGCGGGAACCAGATGCGTTGCTGCTCAACGGGAATGTTGTGCATCGAGGCAATGTCCAGCAGGTTCATGGTAGTAGCTCCGCTGCCGTAGTAGATGCCCAGGATGCCGATAAGCAGGAAGGCCGAACCTCCCATCAGCATCAGGGTCAGCTTCATGGCCGAGTATTCCTTGCGTCCGCTGCCCCATACGCCGATAAGCAGGTACATGGGTATCAGGGCAACCTCGTAGAACATGAACATGGTGAAGAGGTCGATGGAAATGAAGAATCCGAATACACCCAGCGACAGGAAGGTGAACCACAGGAAGTATTCCTTCGTGAGCGGTTGCAGACGCCAGGAAGCGAAAGTTCCGGTGAAGACGATGATGGCAGACAGCAGCAGCATGGCTACCGATATGCCGTCAACGCCTACTGAATAGTATATGTTGAGAGCTGGATACCAGGGCATGTCGGCGCGGAACAGCATTTCGTCTGTGGCTCCGGCATGGCGGGCGTTGAGATACATCACGGTGAGTGTGCCTGCCAGTATCAGCAGGGCAGAGGCTCCCGTCACCATTACGGTGCGTATCTGGCTGATGTTGCGTGCCAGCCACAGGCCCAGGAGCATCAGCAGGGGAATCAGTACGAATAATGATAAGAAATTCATTTTATCTAATGTAGTTTATCGAATTGTCAATTATAAAAGTAATATCAGTATCAGAGCCAGCGTACCCAGCAGGAAGACAAACGCATATTGCTGTACGTGTCCGCTTTGCAGGCCGCGTATTTCGTCGCTTGTAGCATTGGCGCTCCAGGCCAGGAAGTTGAAGAATCCGTCTACTACGTGGCGGTCCCACCAGGCTATGGGGCGGCTGATGCAGCCGAAGATAATCTTGTGGGTGATGAACTGATAAATCTCGTCAATATAGAAGCGGTGGTAGGCTGCCGTCCACAAGCCGCGGAAACGGCGTTGCAGGGCGTCGGCCACCGGCTGGCGTTCGTACAGATACATCGGTGTGGCAATGGCAATGGCCAAGGCTGCCACGGAAAGGCTTGTGCCGGCCACGCTCCAGTCAATGTGGATGTCGTAGGCCTGTCCGTTGGCCGATACCAAATGACCGAAGGGCAGGAATCCGGCAACCAGCGTAACCAGTGCCAGGAACATCAGCGGGAAGGTCATGGTCAGCGGGCTTTCGTGCGGCTTGTGCTCGGCGTGCAGTTCCTTGTTTTCCTTACCCCAGAAGATGCCGAAGTAAAGACGGAACATATAGAAGGCAGTCATGCCGGCAATCACGGTCATTATCCATCCCATGACAGGGCTGAACTGGAAGCAGGCTGTCAGAATCTCGTCTTTCGAGAAGAATCCGCTCAACGGCCAGATACCCGCAATGGCGAGGCAGGCGATGAGGAAGGTGATGTGGGTCACGGGCATGTACTTGCGCAGGCCTCCCATGGCCGACATCTCGTTGCTGTGTACGGCGTGTATGATGCTACCGGCGCCGAGGAAGAGCAGGGCCTTGAACATGGCGTGTGTGAACAGGTGGAACATACCGGCCATGTAGCCCAAGCCGCCGTGATGAGGGTCGGCAGAAGTACATACGCCCAGAGCTACCATCATGAAGCCAATCTGCGAAATGGTAGAGAAGGCCAGCACACGTTTGATGTCGCTCTGCACGCAGGCCACACTGGCTGCATAGAAAGCAGTGAAGGCACCTACATAGGCTACGATGTGAAGGGTGTCAGGTGCATAAGCAATGAACAGGGGGAACATGCGTGCCACCAGATAGACACCGGCTACCACCATGGTTGCGGCGTGAATCAATGCGCTGACCGGCGTAGGACCTTCCATGGCATCGGGCAGCCAGATGTGCAGAGGGAACATGGCACTCTTGCCGGCACCACCGATGAACATCAGTCCCAGTGCCAGCGGCAGCATGGCTCCGCCCTTCACCAGGTTCATTTCGTCGGGAGTAAATGTATAGGTTCCCACGTAGTAGCCATATACCAGAATACCGATGAGGAAGCCCAGGTCGGCAAAACGCGTTACGATGAACGCCTTCTTGGAGGCGGCAATGGCGGCCGGTTTAGTATAGTAGAAACCGATGAGCAGGTAAGAAGAAACACCTACCAACTCCCAGAACAGATACATCTGGAAGATGTTGGTAGCCACCACCAGTCCCAGCATGCTCATGCTGAAGAGCGACAGGAAGGCGTAGTAGCGTTGGAAACCCACTTCGCCCTTCATGTAGCCGAAGGAGTAGATATGTACCATCAGGCTGACGGTGGAGATGACAATGAGCATGACTACCGAAATCGGGTCGAGCAGAATGCCCATGTCGATGCTGAGATTTTCAGTGAAAGGCAGCCAGCGGAAGTTATAGGGCATCAGTGTCTGGTAGGTGCCGTCGGCCAAGCGTGGCGCGCCGAAGTATTGCGCAGCCGTAATGTAGGACAGCAGCGCCACCACGCCCAAAGCGATGGTGCCGATGATGCCCGCCGTGCGGTGCGACATCCATTTTCCTCCTATTCCCAGTATGAGGAAGGAGAAGAAAGGAAGGAGTAGAATTAGAATTGTATATTCCATAACGTATTGCTAGTGAATGATATTACTTGTTTACTGTCATTGTTTGTTCGTCTCTCTCGATGCTTGCAGCCACAGGCGGCTTTTCGAAAGCGACTGTTTAAAACTACCATTTCATTTCGTCCAAGTGTTTCACTTGTATGCTGCGTATATTGCGGTAGATGTTAATCATGATGGCAATGGCGATGGCCGTTTCGGCAGCAGAGATGGCAATGGAGAACAGAGAGAAGAAATAACCTTCCAATGCACCGGGGAACAAGAACCGGTTGAACACGGCGAAGTTGATGTCGGTAGCGTTCAGAATCAGTTCTATCGAGATAAGTATGGCCAGTGTGTTGCGGCGGGTAAAGAAACCGTAGATGCCGGCAAAGAACATGATGGTCGAAACTATCAGGTAATATTCCATGTGAATCATATCCGTATGAGTTTTTTTAAGTTATAGTTTGATGGAATGTTTTCTCATGTTATGTCTCTATCGTTTGCGGGCAATCAACAACCCACCTACAATACATGCCAGCAGCAAGATGCTGACTGCCTCGAAGGGGAGCAGGTAGCCGAACTTGTCACTGCTGAGAAGGTGCTGGCCGATGGTGCTGATGTTAACTTCTATCGGCTTTACATCTGTTGTAGCCAGGAACTGATGTTTCAGGGTGATGAACAACACAATGATGGCACCAACTATGGTGGCTGCGATACCTGGCAGGAAGCGGCTTCGTTTCAGCTTTTCTGCGCGGTCACCTTCACCACTGGTCAGCAGTATGGAGAACACATACAGGACTACGATACCACCGGCATATACCATTATCTGTACAGAACCCAGGAAGGTATATCCCAGCAAGAAGTAGATACCGGCAGTGCCGAAGAGTACGAACAACAGGTAAGTGGCCGAGCGTACCATGCGGGTAGTGGTCACCGTAAGAATGGAAAATACTGCGATGAAAGCTGCAAGGGCATAGAAAACCACAGCTTCACCCAAGCTCTCGCCTAAGGAGAGTACATTGGCTATTGCTAAGAATGCGTTCATGAGTGTGTTCCTTTAATTTATGGGTTTCTTACTGGTTGTTGCGTTATTGCCTGCTTCGGCAGCTTTGGGTGCCGGCGTCGGACGTGCTGCTACTTTGCTGCCCGGATGGTTCAGGGTCATGAGAAGTTTGCTGCGGTCGAAAACGGCATGCTCAAAGTTCTGGTCGAAAGTGATGGCGCCGTGCGGACAGGCGTTGACACACAACTGGCAGAACATACAGGAGCCTAGGTCGTATTCATACTTGGCCAGTATTTTCTTCTTCTTTCCGTCTTCTGTTTCAACGGTTTCGCTCACGACATGAATGGTGCCGTTGGGGCAGGCTGCCTGGCACAGTCCGCATGCCACGCAGTGGTGTTCGTTCTGTTCGTTATGAGGCATTACAAGCGTACCGCGGAAACGGTCGAACATCTTCAGCTCTTTGCGGTTTTCCGGGTATTGCTCCGTGATTTTGGGTGTGAAGAACTCCTTCATGGTAGTCTTCAGACCGATAGACAGGCTTCGCAGTCCGTTGAAGAAGCTTCCGAAGTAGGAAGTCGGCTCCTGCGAGTCAATGCCTTTGCTATTAGTAGGTTTCATATTGTATGTTTATATATTCAGTTTTTAAAGTCTTCAGTATGATGTCTGTTGCTTTTGCAGGTCTCTCTTCTTCTTAGAAGTGCCATCCGAAGGCTACCAGTATGGCCATCAGCAGCAGGTTTACCATCGAGATAGGAACAAGGTATTTCCACTCCAGCGTCAGAATCTGGTCAATTCGCAGACGGGGGAAGCTCCAGCGCATCCACATCATGAGGAAGACTACAAAGAAAGCCTTGCCAAAGAACCAGATGAAGCCGGGAATATAGTCCATTATCATGTTGAAGCCATCCAGTCCGGGAATGTGTAGTGGCATCCATCCTCCCAGAAATACGGTTGCCGCAATGGCCGATACGATGAAAAGGTTCAGATACTCGGCCAGGTAGAAGAAGCCGAAGTGCATACCGCTGTATTCGGTATGGTAGCCGGCCGTCAGTTCGCTTTCTGCTTCGGGCAGGTCAAACGGGCCACGGTTACATTCTGCATTACCGGCAATCAGATAAATGATGAAAGCGATAATGGCAGGAATATGTCCTTTGAAGATAAGCCAGCCATCGGCCTGTCCTTCTACGATTTGCGAAATCTGCATGGTTCCGGTCAGCACTACCATGGTCAGGATGCTCATGCCTACAGACAACTCGTAGCTGATGATTTGTGCTCCGCTTCGCATGGCACCAATCAGTGAAAACTTGTTGTTGGAACTCCAACCGGCCAACAGGATGCCGACCACTCCGATGCTGGAGGCCGACAGCAGGAAGAATATGCCGACATTGAAGTCGAGCACTTCCAGACCTTTGTTCATGGGCAGGCAGGCAAAAGTCAGGAAAGAGGCGATGAGCACCATGTAGGGTGCCAGGTTATATAGGAATTGGTCAGCACCTTTGGGGTTGAAAATTTCCTTCGTCAGCATCTTGAAGACGTCGGAAATGACCTGTATGCTACCTTTAGGACCTACACGGTTCGGTCCTAAGCGGCATTGGAAAAAGGCACAGACCTTACGTTCCATGTAGATAAGTATGATGGCCAATATAGCATACATCAGTACAATACATACGCCAATCACTACGCACTCCAGGAAGATGGCCAGTCGCTCGGGCATCACGGAAGTCAGCATTTGGTGTATCCAGCTTGTTACAATACTAAAGTCAAACATAGCTTTTTATTTCAGATTTCAGATTTTATATTTTAGACTTCTCTATTTCAGATTTCAGATTTTACGTTTTAGATTCCGTTTCATGTCATATAGGCTTGTCGAAATCTAAAATCATAAATCGGAAATTCCATCTTACCTGTCAATGTCGGGCACCACATAGTCCAGTGTACCACCGATGGCTATCAGGTCGGCAATCTTTGCACCGCGGCAGATGGTATTGATGGTTCCCACCAATGGCAGGCCGGTAGCACGGTAATGCAGGCGGTAGGGCGTCTTGTCACCACGGCTTTCCAGGTAAACACCAAATTCACCACGGCTTCCTTCTACAGCTGTATACCAGCTTCCTTCGGGTACGCGGATAATAGGTTTCATCTTTTCCTGGTAAGGACCTTCGGGGATATTGTCTATCAGTTGCTCCAGTATGTGGAGGCTCTCCATGATTTCCTCCATACGCACCATGTAGCGTGCCCAGCAGTCACCTTCCGTACGTACGATTTCTTTGAAGTCCACTTTGTCATACACACCATAGGGCATGCGCTTGCGCACGTCGCAGGCCCATCCGCTGGCACGTCCCGTACCGCCGGTTGCACCGAACGAAATAGCATCTTCACGGCTCAGTACACCGATGCCTTTCAGACGCTGACGGGCAATGATGTTGCCGCTGAATATATCGTGATATTCACGGATATGGTCGCGCATGTAAGGGATGAACTTCTTCACACGGTTGGTGAAGTTAGGATGAATATCGGCCTGCACGCCGCCTATGGTGTTGTAGTTCAGGATGAGGCGTCCGCCACATGTTTCCTCGAAAATGTCCAGCACCTGCTCACGGTCTCTGAAGCCATATAGGAAGGCTGTTGTAGCTCCCAAGTCCTGGCAGAGACAGGAGAAGAACAGAATGTGTGAGTCAATACGCTGCAATTCATCCATGATGGTACGGATGTATTTTACGCGGTCGCTCACTTCCACACCCATGGCTTTCTCTATGCACATGCACAGCGCATGGCGGTTTTGCATGGCTCCCAGGTAGTCCAAGCGGTCAGTCAGGGCCAGTGTCTGCGGGTAGGTGAGGCTTTCGTTCATCTTTTCAATGCCTCGGTGGATATATCCGCAGTTCACGTCTATCTTCTTGATGTTTTCACCTTCAAGCGAAACCCTGAAGCGAAGCACACCGTGTGTAGCCGGATGCTGCGGGCCAATGTTCACCACGTATTCATCATCGCCGAAGAGCTTGGTTTCTTCCTCCTTGGTCGTACCGTCTTCCATCTGCTTGATTTCGTACGTCGTATCAGTCGTTTCCTCATTGGTCATGCGCAGCGGGTTGTCTTTCTCCGGGTCATTGTCTTTTCTGAGGGGATATCCTACCCAGTCGTTTCTCAGGTAGAGGCGTCTCATGTCAGGATGCCCTATGAAGCTTATTCCGTAGAAATCATAGACCTCACGTTCCGGCAGTTCCGCACCTTTCCAGATGTCGGTCACGGAAGGCAACTCAGCCTGCTCCCTGTTCTGGGTAGAAGTGTAAACCACTTTGCGCTTTCCTGTAACGCTCGATTCCAGGTGGTAGACTACACCCAGCCCGCTTTTGCCATTGGCATTGTCTGCGGCAGGTTCACTCCAGTCCATGCCGGTCAGGCTTTCCAGGAAGTCCATTTGTTCTTCAGTTCTCAACCGCAGCATTTCGGCATGAAAGGCCGACGGTTCTATGTATTGCATTTCTTCCATAATTTGTTTTAGCTATTATCCTTTTGTCCGGGTTGTTCCAATTCAGAGGTCTTTCGGCTTTTTCTCCTTTCGGTTCACGCCACCGAAGAATTTCTCAATTTTCACCTTGCGCTGCAACTGCATCATTCCATACAGGAATGCTTCAGGGCGCGGTGGGCACCCGGGAACGTATACATCGACCGGAAGTATCTGGTTCACACCGTTTACCACATGATAGGATTTGCGGAACGGGCCTCCGCTCACTGCACATCCTCCTACTGCTACCACATATTTGGGGTCAGGCATCTGGTCGTACAGACGCTTCAGTACGGGAGCCATCTTGTTGGTAATGGTTCCGCTCACCAGAATAACGTCTGCCTGTCGGGGACTGTTACGTGTTACTTCAAAACCGAAACGGGCAATGTCATAGCGTGCCGCACACACAGCCATGAATTCTATACCGCAACAGCTGGTAGCAAATGTCAATGGCCATAACGAATTGCTTCGTCCCCAGTCTATCAGGTCATCCAGGGCGCCTACAATCACGTTGCTGCCTCCTGCATTCAGTTCCTGCACCAGTTTCTGCAAACTGTCGTTATCAATGAATTCCTCATAGGGAATAGACTTGATTTTGGGCTTTTTGGTTATTTCCATTCCAAAGCTCCTTTCCTCCAGGCGTATGCAAGTCCCAGAATTAAAATGAACAGGAAGAAGAGAATGCTGGCCAATCCAGCCATGCCCAGTTCACGGGTAACTACGGCCCAGGGAAACAGGAACACCGTCTCTACTTCAAACATCAAGAACAAAATGGCAAAAAGATAGTAGCCCACCTTGAACTGCATCCACGACTTTCCACGTGTCGGAATACCGCATTCGTAGGGTTCCATCTTTTGCTTGTTGTACGAGCGTGGAGATATCGCTTTCGACAGTGCGATGACCACAGCCACAAAAATAATTGCCGTCAGGAAGACGGTTACTAACAAGGTAAAGTTCATAAGTATATAATAATTATGAATTGAATATTAAAATCTGAGGTCAGGACAGGCATCAGCCTACTGTTCCGTATGAAACCGGTCATTGCGGAAAATAATCAGGCCGGAGGTGTATCATGGTTTATAATACATTAGCCCATCTCGAAAAGGATATTGATTTTCTTTTCGGATACGTGTTTTTTGTTGCATCAGCTCTTTGTCAACAATGGCTGGCAACATTTGTGTTTTGTGTAGATTTTCTAAATAATGATTCGCTTCAGTGCGAACACATAGTATGAAGGCGGGTAAGGAGGCGGAAAAGACAGGGAATCATCTGTCAATGAACCGTTTTCTTTATCAGCTTTCCAAAGCAGGCGCATAATGACAATGGGCAGAATGACAAAACGTTCGTTAGGAACCTGTACCAGGTCTACGCTGCTTGTACACTTTTGCAAGGAAGATAAATAATTGTAGAAATTATGTATAATTTGTTGTGCCGTAGGTGCTTGTGAGAAAGAATAAGACGCTTCTTCGGCTTGTTCGTCCAACAATGGTGCGCAGGCTCTTGCATGTGCCGTGCCATTGTGTAGCACGGTAGCCAGCAGCATAATTGTCAGATATTTCAAGCATCTTTCCATAAGCAGTACATCAAACACATCCCGATGGAGTCTGGCGGCCTCCAGCCGTCAGGCTTTGATTCCATCTGTTTGTATAGGTTTTTTATTAAAAATTATTCCTATCTTTCATTTTGCAGCTGCAAAGTTACAATAAAATACGATGTTTTTGTTATCTGTGGATAGCAAAAAGTCGCATTTTTAGCACTTTTTTGCCTTACGTCAATTCCGTTTCCAGAAGTCTGGTGTGAAAAGAAGCAGGATGGTGAACAGCTCCAAACGTCCCAGCAGCATCAGAAAAGACAGCAGCCATTTTGAGGCGCCGGGCAGTGCATTCCACGAATAGGCAGGTCCCATTTCACCCAATCCCGGTCCTATATTTCCTATGGAAGAAATGACGCATCCTATTGATTCCTCAAATCCCACTCCCATGGCCAGCATCAGCAGGATGCTGATAAAGCAAATGGCAACATAAATAAAGCTGAAAGCCAATACAGTCGACACAATAGACGGGGAGATAACTTGCCGGTTGACGCGTACAGGCAGTACGGCATTAGGGTGAATAATATGTTTGAATTCGTTTTTGGCCACTTTGCTTAAGATGACCATGCGGATACATTTCATACCACCGGTTGTACTGCCGGCACATGCTCCCATTATCATCAGGATAAGCAGCAGTCCCCAGGTCAGCGGCACCCATAATACATAGTCGTCGGTAGCAAAACCGGTTGATGTCTGTATGGAGATAACCTGAAACAGCGATTTGCGGAATGCTTCTTCTACTCCCATGGGGGTAGTCATATACAGCGTGACGGCTATGACGAGCGTGAACAATACTACCGAACATATATACCACTTCAGTTCAGCGTCTTGCAACAGTTTTTTGTATTTGCGGTTGGCTGCAAACAACAGCAGGGTGAAGTTTATTCCCGAAATAAACATGAATATGGATATCACATATTCTATGTAAGGTGAATGATAGTAGGCGATACTTGCCTGTTTGGTCGAGAAGCCTCCTGTTCCGCTGGTGGCGAAAGCATGGCATACACTGTCAAACCAGTCCATGCCGCCCAGCATCAGCAGTACCACCAGTGTACATGTCAGCCCGGTGTAGATAATCCACAGCCATTTGGCTGTCACGCCGATACGCGGATGCACCTTGTCATGTGTCGGCCCGCTGGCCTCGGCTGCAAATACTTGCAGGCCGCTCACCCCGAATATGGGCAGTATGGCAATCGTAAACATGATGATACCCAGTCCGCCTATCCATTGTGTCATGCTTCGCCAGAACAGCAGTCCGTGAGGCAGTTCTTCTATGTTGTCCAGTATGGTGGCACCGGTACTTGTGAAGCCCGACATGGTTTCAAAAAAAGCGTTTGTAATGCTTGGGATGTAGCCACTGATATAGAATGGCAACATGCCAAAGAAAGAAAACGTTATCCAGGCAAGGCTCACCAGCACATAGCCGTCCCTGCGTGTCAGCTGTCGGTCTCCACCTTTGCCCAGTGTATAGAGCAGCAGTCCGGTACCGGCTGTGATGGCTGCCGATATCCAGAAATCGGTCAACGCTTCATCCTGGTAGTAGAACGAAATGCCCGAACAGAGCATCAGCATCATGGTTTCCAGCATCAGCAGGATGCCCAGTATGCGGGTGATAATCTTGAAGTTTATCATCAGTTGAAGTATTTCTCAATTTTCTTTATCATCATGCTCAGGCAGAATACCACTACATGGTCGCCAGCCTGGATTTGTGTGTTACCCATTACTACCACACCTTCGCCCTGTCGGATAAGTCCTCCGATAGTAGTCCCTTTGGGCAGTCCCAGGTCTTTTACCAGGTGCTTCGTGATGCGCGACCCTTCTTTTACCGTAAATTCTGCCACATCGGCGTTGGCAAAAGTCAGGCATTTTACGTTGCTCACGTCAGCGTCAAGCATCATCTGGTAGATGTGGCTGGCAGCTATCATCTTCTTGTTGATGACCGTACCTATATCCAGGCTTTCAGCCATACCTATGTAGTCTATGTTCTCCACTTCGGCCACAGTCTTGCTCACGCCCATGCGCTTGGCTGCCAGGCAGGCCAATATATTGGTTTCCGAATTACCCGTCAATGCCACGAATGCTTCCGTATTCTTCAGACCTTCTTCTATCAGCAAGTCCATGTCGCGTCCGTCTCCATTGATTATCATGGTCTTGTCATCCAACAGTTCGGTCAGTCTGTTGCAGCGGTCCAGGTTGTTGTCTATTATCTTCACCTGCATGTAGTCGGGCACGTATTGTGCCGTACGCACGGCTATGCGGCTGCCTCCCATAATCATCACGTTGCGCACGTCGGCATAGTTTTCCTTTCCGGTTATTTTGCGGATGTAGGGCACGTATTTGCGTGTCGTGGTGAAATACACGATATCGTTCAGTTGAATGGAGTCATCACCGCGTGGAATCAGTGTTTCGTTGCCACGTTTGATGGCCACCACGTGGTAGGGCAGTTCCGGTCCGCCCAATTTGTATAATGGAATATCCAGGATTTCGGCCTCCTGTCTCATTTTGGCACCTATCAGAATCAGTGCACCGCCACAAAATTCCCACCACTGGCGCACCCAGCTCATGCGTATGGACGATACAATCTCCTTGGCTGCCAGCATTTCCGGGTAGATAAGCGAGTCTACTCCCAGTCGTTGGAAGAACTCCTTGTGTTTGGGCAATAGATATTCATAGTTATCAATGCGCGCTACTGTTTTTTGAGCTCCCAGGTTGTTGGCCAGCATGCAGGCCGTCATGTTGCGGCTCTCGTCTGGGGTAACGGCAATAAACAAGTCGGCTTCACCGGCTCTTACCTCTGTCAGTCCTTTTATGGAGGTTGGCGATGCCACCACCGTCATCAGGTCAAAATTGGTATTGAGCGAGCTCAAGCGTTCTTCACTGTCGTCTATCAAGATGATATCCTGTTTCTCGCGCGACAATAGTTTAGCCAAATGGGTGCCTACTGCTCCGGCACCTGCAATGATTATCTTCACGTCTCTATTTGAAATTGATAAGTTGCTTATAGATAGAATCTTCGTCCATGCCACACAGCGCATATAGCTCCGGCACTGTGCCATGTTCCACAAACCGGTCAGGCACCCCGATGCGTTGCACATGCGGTCTGTAACCGTTGTCTGCCATGAATTCCAGCACGGCACTACCCATACCTCCCTTTCTTACACCGTCTTCCACGGTCAGTACTCTCTCAAAGCGTTTACCTACTTCGTGCAGTAATTCTTCGTCCAGCGGCTTCAGGAAGCGCAGGTCATAGTGGGCCACCGACAGTCCGGCATCCTTTTCTGCCCGTTCAATGGCTCTGGCTGCTATATTGCCTATGGGGCCTATGCTGATGACAGCTATGTCTTTTCCCTCTTTCAGTTTTAGTCCTTTTCCTACCTGGACTTCCTCCAGCGGGCATTTCCAGTCGGTCAGCACCCCTCTTCCTCGCGGATAGCGGATTACGAAAGGCCCCTTGTCCGGCAACTGTGCCGTGTACATCAGCCTGCGCAGCTCATGCTCGTTCATGGGCGAGGCTATGGTAAGGTTGGGTACAGGTCTGAAATATGCCAGATCAAACACTCCGTGGTGTGTCGGTCCGTCTTCACCCACCAGTCCGGCCCTGTCCAGACACAGTACTACCGGCAGTCGCAGCAGTGCAATGTCATGTATCACATTGTCGTAGGCCCGCTGCATAAAGCTGGAATAGATGTTGCAGAACGGTTGCAAGCCTTCCTTGGCCATGCCGCCCGAGAAGGTAGCTGCGTGTCCCTCGGCAATGCCTACGTCAAAAGCCCGGTCGGGCATGGCTTTCATCAGCATGTTCATGGAGCAGCCCGTGGGCATGGCAGGTGTCACACCTACAATCCGCGGGTTCTGTTGTGCCAGTTCCACCAGTGTTTCGCCAAACACATCCTGAAACAAAGGTGGCATATTGCTTGTATCGGGCACGTAGCGTTCGCCCGTTTCCGGGTTGAAGCGTCCGGGGGCATGCCATGTTCCCGGGTCTTTCTCTGCCGGTTCAAATCCTTTTCCTTTTGTCGTATGCAGGTGCAGCAGCTTGGGGCCACGCATGTCTTTGATGTCATGCAGCACCTTGGCCAGTTTCACTACGTCATGCCCGTCTATCGGACCAAAGTAGCGTATGTTCATGCCTTCAAAGATGTTCTGCTGTTGGGCTGCCATTGATTTCAGGCTGTTGCCAAACCGGATAAGGGCCTTGCGGCGTTCTTCGTTCAGGATGCCCATCTTGAACAGCAGTTTCGAAGCTTTGAAGCGCAGTTGGTTATATCGGTTCGATGTAGTCAGGTTGAACAGGTATTGCTTCATTCCGCCCACACTCCTGTCTATGGCCATGTCGTTGTCGTTCAGAATGATGAGCAAGTTGTTGGGAGTGCTCGATACATTGTTCAGCCCCTCAAAGGCCAGCCCGCCGCTCATGCTGCCGTCGCCTATTACGGCTACCACATGCCGGTCGTTTTCTCCCTTGCGTTCGGCAGCAACGGCCATGCCCAGTGCGGCCGATATGGAGTTGGAGGCATGTCCGCAGCTGAATGTGTCGTATTGGCTTTCATCGGGTGAAGGGAAAGGGCGAATACCGTGCAGATGCCGGTTGGTGTAGAAGTTGTCACGCCTGCCAGTCAATATCTTATGGCCGTATGCCTGATGTCCTACATCCCATACAATGCGGTCGTAGGGCGTATTGAAGACATAGTGGAGTGCCACCGTCAGTTCCACTGTTCCCATACTGGCTGCAAAGTGGCCCGGATTTTTCGAAAGTTCCTGGAGGATATCTTGCCTCAGCTCTTTGCATACCTCTGGCAACTGAGCTACCTTCAGTTTTCTCAGGTCTTCAGGGTCGTTTATGGAGTTAAGCAAGTCGTATGTCGTTAGTTCTTTCTTCATCGTTAGTTCTTGCAAGCTTACAAATCGCAAAAATAACAAAATTAAACGGAAAGCGTTGGGCGTTTCATCGAATTTTTTGCGGATAGGCCTGTTGCCTTGGTCAGCTGCGCTGGCCGTATCCTTGTAAGTCTTTATCTGACAAGTTGTAATAGGCTTTTCCCGGTGCCTTACAACCCGTAGAAAAGCTTTACCCGCAACATGTATCGGCGTATCGGGATACGTCCGTAGGGTTTGTAAGGCCCGTAAATACATTATCTGTCTGTTTTTCTTGGCTTTGTGGGCAGAAAACACTACTTTTACCGAAAATTATATGAACTATGAACTGATAATCCTGATACTATGGATGTTATCTGTTGAAATCCTGAAACGTTACATATCATGGTCGCAGCCTTTCCGCAGCTGCTTATACAGACCTCTCGATACCTGTTGATTGACATCTATTCACTAATCTCAAAATTATATTTTTATGAAGAAGAATCTGACAACTTGGATGTTCGGTCTCTGCCTGGCAGTGTGTGCCTGTACATCCGCTCCCGATGCCGGTGTGCAGACCAATGACAAGGGCACACGCTGGTCGTGGGACAAAGGAACCATTGTAGTCGAAACCCCGGCCCGTCCCGAAGGACAACAGAGTGTACTGGGACTGACGGCACCCAAGCTCGAAGCTGTGCGTGTGGGCTTTGTAGGCCTGGGCATGCGCGGGCCGGGTGCTGTAGAGCGTTTCACTTATATTCCCGGCACGCAGGTTGTGGCCCTGTGCGACTATGACAAGGCACGTGCCGAGCAATGCCAGCAACTGCTGAAGAAAGCCTCCATGCCGCCTGCTGCCATCTATAGTGGCGAGAAAGGTTATGAAGAACTGTGCCAGCGCGATGATGTCGACCTCGTCTACATTGCCACCGACTGGCTTCACCACTTCCCTGTAGCCATGTGTGCGCTTGAACATGGCAAGCATGTAGCCATCGAAGTGCCCTCGGCCATGAACCTGAGCGAGTGCTGGGCACTGATTAACATGAGCGAGAAGACCCGCAAGCACTGCATGATTCTGGAGAACTGCTGCTACGACTGGTTCGAGATGAATACCCTCAATATGGCACAAAACGGTGTCTTTGGCGAAGTTATCCGTGCGCAAGGAGCCTACATCCACAACCTTAGCCCCTTCTGGGACCATTATTGGAAGAATGGCGAAGGCGACAAACTGGGCTGGCGTCTCGACTATAACATGCGCCACCGTGGCGATGTCTATGCCACTCACGGCCTTGGCCCCGTGGCTCAGGCTCTCAATATCCACCGCGGCGACCGCATGGAGACACTGGTGGCCATGGATACCAAGTCTGTCATAGGCAAATCGCTGGTAGAAGCCCGTGCCGACTCTGCTTGCAACAGCTTCCGCAACGGCGACCATACTACCACCCTGATTCGTACCGCTCAGGGCAAAGTGATTGAGATA
The DNA here is from genome assembly GCA_900553815.1 of uncultured Bacteroides sp. Lineage (GTDB taxonomy): Bacteria > Bacteroidota > Bacteroidia > Bacteroidales > Bacteroidaceae > Bacteroides. The sequence continues at coordinate 71,104 of USEY01000004.1, read as the reverse complement.
CAGCACAACGTCATGACTCCCCAGCCCTACAACCGTCTCTACCAGCTGACCGGTACCAAGGGCTTTGCCAATAAGTATCCGGTTGAAGGCTATGCCCTCGACGCCAGCCAGCTCACTGCCTCCGGTGTGCAGCCCAAAGTAGACGACCTCACTTCGCACGGTTTCCTGCCGCAGGCCGAGATGGAAGCCCTGGTTGAGAAATACCAGCATCCCATCCTGAAGAAGTATGGCGAAATGGCCAAGGAGGTAGGCGGACATGGTGGCATGGACTTCGTGATGGACAGCCGTCTGGTTTATTGCTTGCAGAACGGCCTGCCGCTCGATATGGATGTGTACGACCTGGCCGAATGGTGCTGTTTGGCCGAGTTGGGCGAACTGTCAATGGACAACGGCTGTGCGCCGGTTGCCATCCCCGACTTTACGCGCGGCGAATGGAATGTTCAGAAGGGTTATCAGCACGCTTACGCATCGCCTGCCGATGAGGCTGCCTCTATGGAGAAAGCCAAAGCTTTCACAGCCAAGCTGAAGGAAGAAGGCAAGAAAGCGTGGAAATGATTATTTCAAGTTTGGCTTTGACGTTTTTAATAGGCAAAGCCAAACTTGAAGGAGTTAAAGGAGTTAGGAGGAGTTATCGCCCACCAAGGTAGGCTAAGGAGTTAAAGGCCAATAGAAGCGAAAATAAAGAATGAAGAATAACACTATCTATTAACCATTAATCATTACTCAAGTTTCGCAGGTGCGAATTGAAAATCGACGAAGTCAAACTTTCAGAAGTTAAAGGAGTTAAAAGGAGTTATCGCCCACTAAGGTGGGCTAAGAAGTTAAAAGCCAATAGACCTTTACTGTCAATTTTCTCTTTTGCAAGACTATCGGCTTTAACTTCTAACAGAGCAAAGCGAAGTGATAACTTCTATAACTTCATAACTTCCAAGGAAATGTTATATGCGAAACTTAAATCATTTATCATTTACCATTACGAAACCATCTCCTTAACTCCAACCATTATAAACCTGCGGTAAGTGCTAAGCCGCTAATGGAAAACAGAAAGAGCACCGAAAGCCCCGGCTTGCTGCCAGGATATCTTTCGGTGCTCTTTCTGTTTTTTTAGTTCCCGCATCAAGTGCGGGATGGTCATGCGGGCTGATAGCAGGATGGCGGAGACTGCTTGGCTCTCAACTTTACATACCTTTCTCTTCTCTCCGCTTTCTTGCTTTCCTGTATTCTTCTATCACATGCTTGCGGCTCTGCATGATTTGCCAGCGATAGACCAGGCAGGTGGTGATGAAGTAAATGCCGGCCTGTAGCCACAGGGCCTGATATTCAAAAGTCACTTCGTTCAGTGTAGCTCCCATGCTGTTGATGCGCACATAGCCGTTGATGCCGAAGGTGGAAGGAAACAGGTAGGAGAAGTAGCGCCAGAAAGGCGGCATGGCACTGGCCGGCCATGAAATGCCCGACAGGAAAAGCAACGGCACGGATGTGAAGACAAAGAGCAGCATGCACGTCTCACGGTTGCGGATGGCTATGGATACTGTCATGGCAAAGAATATGCAGGCAGCCAGGTAGGGCAGGGTGAACAGCGTCAGTTCACCCGGTATGGATATCTGGTTCAGACTGAACAGGTAAGGTACCACACAGAGGATGTAGACCGATACCAGGGCATAGACCATGAAGTAACTCAATCCCTTGCCCATGACGATGCGCAGCGTGCCGTTGTAGTGTTTGTTGATAGGCACCAGGTCACGGAAGCGGTTTTGCTCGCGTGCCGTACCGGCCGACAGGCCGATGCCCAGCAACAGCGTCTGCTGGATAATCAGCATCAGCACGGCAGGTATCAGGAAGGCGGCAAAGCCGTTGGTGGGATTATACAGCGCCACGTCCTTGTAGGTTATCGGGTAGGCCGTAATCTCGTCCTGCCGTTGGGTAGTGTTGCCCGCCCTCGCTATCTTGATGTCGGCGTTCATGTCCAGCGATACCTCGGTGGCCGAGCTGAGCAGCGACTTATAGTAGAGCAGCCCGCTCATGTCGCAGAACAGTTCCACCTGCGTCTGCTTGCCTTGGGCTATGTCCTTGCTGAAGCTTGCCGGCAGGTAGATGATGCCGTAGGCGTCCCGGTTGCGCAGGGCCAGCTTGGCTTCCTCCATGTCGGCACAGTAAGACACGATGCGTACCTCGGGACTGCCGTCGACCTTGCGGATAAACTCACGGCTCAACGCCGAGCGCGAATTGTCCACCACTACAGCCGGCACCTCACGGATGGTCTCGTTGGTATAGATGAACGAGTATATCAGCGGGTATACCAGCGGCACCAGAATGAAGAAAATCAGCACACCCTGGTCGCGGAAAGTCGTGCGGAACTCCTGCTTCCAGATGAAAAACAGGTCGTAAATGCCTTGGCGTATATGTTGTTTAAAACTGAGCTGTTTCATTATGGTATGTATTTATAGTAAACCAGTGCCTCCTTCAGCCGTCCGGCCACCAGGAAGGGCAGCAGCATGAAGACAAGTAGGGCCACATAGTTGGTCCACGAGTATATCATGGGGTAGCCGTTCAGCGCCTGGTCCACGTATATCAGGAAATAATGGCGCAGCGGGAAGAGGTTGGCCAATGCCTGCAACACGGGGTGCATGGCCATGGCAGGAAACGACAGCCCGCACATGGAGAACGACAGCACGCCCCACAGCGAGGCAAAACTCAGTCCCAGGCGCAGTGTGGGCAGTGTGCCTATCATCAGGATGCCCATGCCCTGCGAAGCCAGTACCAGGCAGAGGGTGGCCAGCAGCATGGGCAGGATGCCGCTGTTGCAGGGGAAGTGCAGGTAGCCGTAGAGGTAGACGTTGTAGAGTATGCCCATGAGGAAGAAGATGGCCGTGTGGGGCAGCAGCTTGCCGGCCAGCGAAATCCAGATGGAGTTATTGCCCTGTCTCAGCCAGTCGCGTGCCGTGCGGTCCTTTATCTCCACGCCGATGGAGAACACCGTGACCATGAAGATGAGCAGCATCAGCACGCCCGGGGCAAAGGTGTTGTTCAGGTAGACCGAGTAGTTTATCCACGGATTGTTGAGCGGGTGCGTGTCAATGACGATGGGTTGCAGGAAACCCATGGCCTGGTCTTCCGTGGCTCCCTTGGCATAGAGCACCGAGCGAGCGGCGGCGCCTGAGGCCAGCTCGCTCATCATCTTCATGTCCTTGTAGAGCAGCGAGCCTGCAATGAGCAGCGTGTTGTTGGTGTAGAACGACACCTTGGGCTGCCGTTGTGCCTGTGCCTTGGCCGATGTACCCTCGGGAATGTAGTAGAAGCCGTATATCTCGCCCCGCTGCATGGCGGTGCGTGCCTCTCCTATCGTGGGGTAGTGGGCCACCACGGCCGTCTGCTCAAAGGCATCCAGGTTGCGCACCAGCTGTCGCGAAGTGGCCGTCATGTCTTGGTCCACTACGCCCACCGGCATGTTCACCGGCAGGCCGGAGTCCATCAGCGTGGTGAAGAAGATGTAGCAGAACAGCGGCGCCACCACCATGCAGAACAGGTAGAGCGGTCGTGACACCAGCCGGCGGCATTCCCTCCGCATCACGTGCCACAGTGCAACGGGTTTTCTCTCTCTTTTCATTTCTCCAGTATAACCGACATTCCGGGTCTCAGCCCTTCGATGTGTTCAGTGGGCGTAGCCCTTACTTCAAAAGTCTTCAGGTCAAACTGTCCGGTGGTCTTCGTGGCTTTCCAGGCAGCGTAGGTGCCCAGGTCTTTCAGGTAGTAGACCTTGGCATGTATGTGCTTGTCCAGTGCAGGCACGTAGGCCTCCACCTCGGTGTCCATGCCGATGCCTTGCAGCAGGTCTTCGCGTATGTTGAATGTCAGCCACATGTCCTCCATGACGGCTACGTTCATGATAGGTGCTCCCGTACCTACCAGCTCGCCCACCTTGGGGAAGATTTCGGATACCTCGCCGGCTGTCTGTGCCACGAGCACCGTCTCGCGGATGTACGATTCCACCTCGGCCACGGCACCCTTCGCACGGTTCACCAATGCGGCTGCCGCCTCCTTGTCCTCACGCTCGGCGCCGTTCCTGGCCATCTGATACTGGGCATGTGCCGCCTTTTCCGTGGCCACGGCTGCATCGCGCTGTGCCGTCACCTCGTCCAGCTTCTGTGCCGACATCACGCCCTGGTCGTAGAGGTTCTTCACCCGTTTGTACGACTTCTCGGCAATGGTCAGCCCCGCCTTGGCCTTCTGCCACATTTCGTAGGCCGCCTGTATCTGTTCCTGGCGTGCGCCCTTCAGTGCCTTTTCGTTCTGTGCCTGTGCGGCGGCCTGTGCGGCCTGTGCCTGCTCCAGCTTGGCCTGTACGTCGGGGGCCTCCAGTATGGCCAGCGTGTCGCCTGCCTTCACCTGTTGTCCTTCCTTTACGCGGAATTCAAGAATGCGTCCCGGCACTTTGCTCGATACACGGTATTCGTTCACTTCAGCCTGTCCTTGCACGATTTCGGGTCCTTTGCGCAGCATGAAGAATCCCACAAGCGCTACCACGGCAATCACACCTACCAGGGTGAGGAATGCCAGCAGCATGTTACTGTTTTGCGATTTGGTATCCATTGTTAGTTTATGAGTTTTTGAGTTTTTTAGTTCTTGAGTTTATGAGTTCTTTAGTTTTTTAGTTGACGAGTTGACAAGTTGACGAGTTAACGAGGATGGAGCTTTAAAAGCTGAGGCATCGTGAACCGTTTGCCTTCTATTGGCTTCTAACTCCTTCTAACTCCTTTTAACTCCCTCTAACTCCTCATTTAATAAGCCTTCCCGTCGCCTTGCTCAGGTATATTTCGGTCAGTTTCACGTCTATCTGCGCGTCAATCTTCTCCGATTGTGCCGACAGCCAGGCCGTGTGTGCCTCCAGCACATTGCTGGCCGGAATCACCCCTTCTTCAAAGCCCAGGGTAGCATAGCGCAGGTTCTCCTCCGCCTTTTCCTGGTTTTTGTTGGCCATGACCAGTTTCTTGGCCGCCTCGTTCATCTTGAATACCGACTGGCTGACCTGCAACTCAATCTTTTCCTTGGCGTCGTCCAGCTGGTATTGTGCGATGCGTGCCTCCGAGCGTGCCGCCTTCACCTTATACATGCCCTGTCCCCAGTGCCAGATGGGTATGGACACCATGACGCCGATGTTCCATGTACCCTTGAACTTATTTTCAAAGCCGTTGAACACCGATGGATTGGTGGCCATGTAGCCGCCCATCAGTGCTATCGATGGCAGATACTCCGACCGCGTCACGTTGACCTTCTGCTTGTATATCTGTGTGGCCAGCTCCAGGCTCCTGATTTCGGGGCGCAGGGCATAGACACTGTTCATGTCTACCGCCTGGTTGGTTTCTGTCAGTCCGCCCAGGTCTTCTTCGGCCTCGTCCTTCAGCGTGATGGGGGCGCTCAGGTCCAGACCGCACAGCTGGCACAGCAGCATGCGCGCCAGGCTCAGCCCGTCCGTTACCTTGGTCAGTGTCATTTCCGCCTCATTCACCTTCACCTTTACCGACAGCCCGTCGGCCTTCGTGGCCACGCCCTCGGCTATCATCTTGTCCACATCGCCCTCTAGCTTTTGCAGCAGTTCCAGGTAGCCTTCGGCAAGTTTCTTCTTGCTGGCCAGCGACACCACCTGCCAGTAGGCCTGGTCGGTGCTCAGTATCACCTCCTGCATGCCCGTATTGTGCTGCTGGCGTGCCAGCTCCTCGGCATACTTGGTGATTTTGTTGTAAGCCCTGATTTTTCCACCCATGTAGAGCGGCTGGGTGAAGGTGATGGCACCGGCATACATGTTGCGCGTGTCGGTGCGGAAGGCCTCCACAATCGAGTTGCCTACAGCGTTGAGCGGCGAGGCAATGTCTATGCCGCCCAGTGCCTGCAGCAGTTGCATCAGCTGCGGGTTCTGTGTCAGTTCGGGGTGTTGCGTCAGGATGCCCTGTATGCCGTTTTGCATCACGTTGCTCACCTGTGTGCCCATGGAGCCCAGTGCGCCCTTCTGCGAGTCATTCAGCAGCGATATTTCCTTTTGTGTACGCATGTATCCGCCCGTAGCCGATATGCTGGGCAGGTAATTGGTGAAAGCGGCCTTCTTCTGATAGTGCGCGGCGTTGATTTTCTCCTGGCTTATCAGCAGCTCCTTGTTGTTGGCAATGGCCAGTGCACGGCAACTGTCCAGGTCGAGCACTTGCTGTGCGGCCGCCAGCAGCGGCAACGACAATGCGCAAACGAGGCAGAATAGTTTTCTCATAACCGGAATTTTGTTTTTAGTTCGTTTAGTCCTTGTCTTTCAAAGCAGAAATGTCGGCAGCCCGTTTGCTTCCATGGCATCGCTTGTCGGTGCAGGTATGCCCGTTGGCACGGCTGAAAAGCCCTTTCCGCTTGCAGACGAAAGATATAACAATCGTTGCATAGACAATGTTGCGAAAATAGCGGCTTTTTTGCACATATCAAAGAGAAAAAAGATTAATTAAGGGAGAAGGTTGAGGAGGTAAAGGGGATAAAGGAGGTAAAGAAGGTAAAAAACTCAAGTTTCGCAAGTGCGAATTGAAAATCGACGAAGTCAAACTTGCAGGAGTTAAAGGAGTTAGAAGAAGTTATCGCCCACTAATGTGGGCTTAGAAGTTAAAAGCCGATAGACCTGTTTGTCAATTTTCCCTTTTGCAAGACTATTGGCTTTAACTTCTAACAGAGCAAAGCGAAGTGATAACTTCTATAACTTCTTAACTTCCAAGAAAGTGTTATATGCGAAACTTAAATTATATAATAATGTGCATCCGTCCATATCGCAACACGGCCGGCCGCCGCTTGCCTTATTGATTCATCATCGACCAGCCAAATCCCGCCACGAAGCCGCAGGCATTCTCTCCCACTTGCCCAGCGCCAACAGCAAAAACCATGACAACAAATATGCGATTATTTCAATATATCATTACATAGCAAAATATTCACAAATTTATAAATATAAAATATTATTACCTATACTTCTTCTTCACAGAAAACACACCTTGGTCAGATAGTCAGATAGTCAGTTATTTTAAAAGCCTATTTTTCCACCTAAAAGTAGTAAACTAATTATTAATATATTTATTATATTATATATATAAATATATATTTATATATATAATATAAATTTCTTTTCTACCTAAAGGGGGCCACTTTTGCATATCGCCAAAAAACAACTGACCATCTGACTATCTGACCACACCCCCACACGAAAACGACCGCTACAGAAAAGCGGCAAGGCATCGGCAAAGAAGAGCGCAAACAGCAAAAAAATCTTAAAACGACAGAGTATTGATACACAGCAAATTACAGCAATCATTCAGGGCACAACGAAACGCTCGCCAACGCCCGACGAGAGAAAAACTTTTCTCCGACGACAGGAAAAAGCCCTTTTCAAACACGCCCAAGGCGGCAAAAACTCCCTCTCGAAATCTTTTGCAACTAGTTAATTATCAAGTAATTACGTAGCAAATAAAGGTTAAATAAAAACAAACATACCCCGAATACTTGACTTTCGGCTTTTGATGTATTATCTTTGCTTACACAAGGCTCGCTTCCTCCGTCAGCTCCGCCCTCCCAGCGTTCGGACCTCCCCTGCCCGCTCCACCCCGACCGCCTAATCCCCGCCATCGCCACGACGCACGGAAGCAGCCCGAGAACAGACTGACTAAACATTGAAAACCCCAAAAAACGTAAGCAAGACAATGAACACTGCCGACCTCCTCCGCCAACTGAAAATAGACCAACTGAACCCCATGCAGATAGCCACTGCCAAGGCCTACCGCGAAGACAACGACCTGGTGCTGCTGTCGCCCACCGGCACGGGCAAGACACTGGCCTACCTGCTGCCCCTGGCACAGGCGCTGACCGACGGACAGGAAGGCGTACAGGCACTGATAGTGGTGCCCTCGCGCGAACTGGCCCTGCAGACCGAAGCCGTGTTCAAGGCCATGGGCACCGGATTCAAGGCCATGAGCTGCTACGGCGGCCGCCCCGCCATGGACGAGCACCGCACCATGAAGGAGCTGCATCCCGCCGTCATCGTGGGCACGCCGGGCAGGCTGAATGACCACCTGGACAAGCAGAACTTCGACGCAAGCACGGTGGCCACGCTGGTGATTGACGAGTTCGACAAGAGCCTGGAGCTGGGCTTCCACGACGAAATGGCCGCCCTCGTAAGCCGCCTGCCAAGGCTGCGCAAGCGCGTGCTGCTGTCGGCCACCGATGCCGAAGAGATACCCCGCTTCACGGGGCTGGGCAAAGTCACCCGGCTGGACTTCCTGACACCCGACAAGCCCACCGACCGCCTGCGCCTCTACCGCGTGCTGTCGCCCCAGAAAGACAAGCTGGAGACCCTCTATCGCCTGCTCTGCGGGCTGGGCAACAGTTCTACGCTGGTGTTCGTCAACTACCGCGAGAGCGCCGACCGCGTGCTGGCCTACCTGCGCAGCCTGAAGTTTCCTGCCGAGGCCTACCACGGCGGCATGGAGCAGCCCGACCGCGAACGCTCGCTCTACAAGTTCAGAAACGGCAGCTGCCCCGTGCTGGTGTCTACCGACCTGGCTGCCCGCGGGCTTGACATAGCGGGGCTGGAGCACGTAGTCCACTACCACCTGCCTTCGAGCGAGGAGGCCTTCGTCCACCGCAACGGACGCACGGCGCGCTGGGAGGCCACAGGAAGCGCTTTCCTGCTGCTCCACGCCGAGGAAACCCTGCCGCCTTACCTGCCCCAAGACCTGCCCTCCTACGACCTGCCAGAAGGCCCGCTGAAGCCCGTGAAGCCACGCTGGGGCACGCTCTATATAGGCAAAGGCAAGAAGGACAAAGTGGGCAAAGGAGACATCCTGGGCTTCCTGTGCAAGAAGGGAGCACTGACTGCCGACGACATTGGCCAGATTGACGTAAAGGAGCACTTTGCCTACGTGGCCGTCAAGCGCGGCAAGCTGAAGCAGCTGCTGACGCTGGTGCGCAACGAGAAGATAAAAGGCATGAAGACGGTGGTGGAAGAGGCGAGGTAAGGTTTTCAGTGATAAGTGGTAAGTGGTGAGTGGTAAGTATAGGGCATCGGTGGTGAGCAGCGTTTATTAGCGGTGAGTGGTAAGTGATAAGTGGTGAGCGGTGAGTGATAAGTGGTAAGTGGTGAGTGATAAGGGCTTTAATATGGATTTGAAAAATCTGCCCCTCGCCTACTCACCCCCTCGTCCCCTTGTCAACTTCAAATGTATTTAAGCTAATATCTTTGTGAAAAATATGTCGGCCATACACCCCAAACTATCGGCTTTAACTTCTAAGCCCGCCTTGACGGGCGATAACTTCTTTTAACTTCTGTAACTTCTGCAAGTTTGACTTCGCCAAACTTGAGCCTATTCTTTCCCAAGAAACTACCCGCCATTATCCACTGTGTAGCTGAAAAATTGTATATTTGCGTCCAAAAAGGAAAAAACATGAAGTTTTCAGAACTACCATTGAACGACCAAGTTCTCGATGCCCTGGACGCCATGCGCTTCGAGGAGTGCACCCCCATACAAGAAAAATCCATCCCCGTCTTGCTCGAAGGCAAGGACCTGATAGCTGTGGCACAGACGGGTACAGGCAAGACGGCGGCCTACCTGCTGCCCATCCTCAACAAGCTGTCTGAAGGCGGCTATCCGGCCGATGCCATCAACTGCATCATCATGGCCCCCACACGCGAGCTGGCGCAGCAGATTGACCAGCAGATGGAGGGATTCTCCTACTTCATGCCGGTGAGCAGCGTGGCCGTCTATGGCGGCAACGACGGCATCCTCTTCGAACAGCAGAAGAAGGGCCTGACGCTGGGTGCCGACGTGGTGATAGCCACTCCCGGCCGCCTGATAGCCCACCTGAGCCTGGGCTACGTGGACCTTTCGCGCGTGTCGTTCTTCATCCTCGACGAGGCCGACCGCATGCTCGACATGGGCTTCTACGACGACATCATGCAAATCGTGAAATACCTGCCCAAGGAGCGCCAAACCATCATGTTCTCGGCCACCATGCCCGCCAAGATACAGCAGCTGGCCAAGAATATCCTCAACGACCCTGCCGAAGTGAAGCTGGCCGTATCAAGGCCTGCCGACAAAATCATACAGGCCGCCTACGTCTGCTACGAAAACCAGAAGCTGGGCATCATCCGCAGCCTATTTGCCGAGCAGACGCCCGAAAGGGTCATCATCTTTGCCTCGTCGAAGCTGAAGGTGAAGGAAGTGGCCAAAGCCCTGAAGCAACGCAAGCTGAATGTGGGCGAAATGCACTCGGACCTGGAGCAGGCACAGCGCGAGGAAGTGATGTATAAATTCAAGGCCGGACACATCAATATACTGGTTGCCACCGATATTGTGGCCCGCGGCATCGACATTGACGACATCCGGCTGGTCATCAACTACGACGTGCCCCACGACAGCGAAGACTACGTGCACCGCATCGGACGTACCGCCCGCGCCAACAACGACGGCGTAGCCCTGACATTTGTAAGCGAAAAAGAACAGGGAAAGTTCAAGTCCATAGAGAAATTCCTAGGAAAGGATATTTACAAAATACCCGTACCAGAGGAGTTGGGCGAAGCACCCCAGTATGCTCCGACAGCCAAGTCGGGAGGCCAGCGTCAAGGCGGTAAGGGCAGAAATCGTCGTAAACCGCAGAGCAAGAAGGGGAAATAAGCCCTGAACAAAGAAAAACGAACAATCGGAGAGACCAAAACGCACGCCCATGAACGACGAAAACGTACACATAGGAGCCTTGTTGAGCCGCTACCTGGCGCAGTGGAGATGCTACGTGCCCATCGGGGCCGTCTGCCTAGTGGCAGCCATCGTCTTCCTGCTGATGACGCCCCGGCAATACGAGTTTATAGCACGCATGCAGCTCATTGAGCAGAAAGACGGCATGGCATCGGAAATGAAAATGCTGAAAAGCACAGGCCTGGGAGGCTTGCTGGGAGGCATGGCCGGGGGCATGAATGCCGACAACGAGGTGCTGCTGGTCAAGTCGCGCCGCTGCATGACCGAAGCCATCCGGGCGGTGGGCTATCAGGTAGAGATGCGTCGCTGGCAGGGGCTGAAGCGCGTTTTGCTCTATGGCGACTCGCAGCCGCTCGACGTGGCTTTCCCACCCTCCTACCTCGACACGCTGAGCGAAACGCTGAAGCTGACCATCGAAATGGACGGCACACGCGTAAGCCGGGTAAAGGCCAAGAGCAAGCTGTTTGCCGACGACGTGGAGGTTGCAGGCTCGGCACTGCCCTGCCGCATCGGCCTGCCGGGAGGCGACACGCTCGTCTTGTCAGCCCGTCCTTCGGCCGCCGTGCCTGCGGGCAGCTACACCCTGCATGTCCGCATCACGCCCCTGCAGAAGGTCTACGAGGACTTGTCCGACGACCTGTTCGTGGGCTTGGAAGAGACGGTGTCCGACATCATCCTGCTGTCTGTCGACGACGAAAGCAAGCAGCGGGGACGCGACCTGCTCAACGCCCTGATGGAGGCCTTCAACCGCCAGTCAATGTCTACCAAAATAAAGGAAGCAGGGCTTAATAGCCGCTTTGTCCGCCAGAAACTGGACACCGTGAGCCGCGAACTCTCGCAGCTGGAAGTGGAGATAGAAGCCTATCAGAAGCAACACAACGTGCCCGAGCCTACCCTCTATGCCAAGGCAGCCGTGACCGGACGTCAGGAGGTAGAAGCCCTGGTGCTGGAAATGGAAGCGCGCCTGAAGATGCTCGACTACGTGATAGACTACCTGAAGAATCCCGCCAACCGCTATGCCTCGGTACCTGCCCTGGAGGGCGTGGGCGAGGAAGCCGTGGCCGTCTACAACCAGCTGGTATTGGAGCGCCGGAGGCTGCTGATGGTGTCGGAAGCCGGCAACCCTGCCCTGGTGCGCACCGAGGAGCAGCTCGACGAACAGCAGAAAATGCTGGCCGAAGCCCTGGCCGCTACCCGCAGCAGCCTGCGCGCCAGCCTCGACGAGTTTCTGAAGAAAAACCGCTCACTCGATGCCCAGCTCGACGTATTGCCTACCATCGAACGCCAGTATATAGAAATGAAGCGCCAGCAGAAGCTGAAGGAAACCATGTATCTCTTCCTGATGCAGAAGCTGCAGGAAAACATCCTGGTCAGCTCGCCCGACGAGCAGGCAGCCCGTGTCATCGACGCCGCCTATTGCTCGGCCAAGCCCGTCTTCCCCAAGAAGTCCATCACGCTGCTGGTGGCCATGCTGGTAGCCTTTATCTTGTCGGTCGGTGTCATCACCGTCCGTCTGCTTCGTCCGCATACGGCCTGTCCGCATCCATCACCCTCTGAAAAGTCCTGAATCTGCCGTGCAACTCTCGTCCCTGGCTTTGTCGAAGAATAGCTTGTTTTATCTCTACCTGATAGTCAGCTATGTGTTTGGAGTCATCTTCTACGATTGCCTCCCCTTCAGCTTCACGGACGAACTGCTGGCACTGGTGCTGCTGCTGTTTGCCGCCCAGATGGCCTACGAACGCCGCAGCCTGTTGCACCTGCGGCCGCTGCTGGTGGTGGGTGGCATCCTTGTTTTCTACGTGGCCTATTCGCTGCTCATCGCCTCCAATACGCCCAGTGCCATCCTGAAGGACTTTGTCATCCAGCTGAAGCCTTTCATTGGCTTCTTTGGCGCCTACATCGTGGCTCCCCAACTGAACGGGCGGCAGAAGCACATCCTGTCCGTCCTCTGCCTGGCCATGGGCGCTTTCATCCTGATTATTGGCGTGTCGGGGCTGACCTACGTCTTTTTCGGCCATCCCTCGCGACTGGCTACGGCTGCCGTGGCCACTGCCTTGCTGCTGCTGTATTGCAGCGACTTCTCGTGGAGCGACATAGCCGCCTTTATACTGCTGCTCAGCATTGGCTTCCTGTCCACGCGCTCCAAGTTTTACGGCTTCTGGCTGGTGGGTGTGCTGCTGCTCGTCTACCTGAAGAGCGGCTTGCGCATGCGATTCAACTTCACTACGTTGGCGCTGGGTTGCCTGCTCTTGGGCGGAGCCGTATGGATGGCCTACGACAAGATTGTGATTTACTACGTGGACGGCATGATGAACTCGCGCGAAATGTGGAGCCGCCCGGCCATGATGCTGGCTTCGGCCCGTATCCTGGGCGACTATTTCCCCTTGGGCAGCGGGTTGGCCAGCTTCGGCACGTTCGCCTCGGCCGAGCAATACTCGTCCATCTATGCGCAGTATGGGCTCGACAAGCTGTGGGGGCTGAGCAAGGACAATCCGGTGTTTGTATGCGATGCGTTTTATCCTGAGCTTGCCCAATTTGGCGTGGTGGGCGTAGGACTTTATATCCTCTTCTGGTTTCTTTTCCTGCGGCGCACACCTGCGTTGCTGAGGCAGGGCGACCTGAAGGGCTACTACCTGGCTTGGTGCGTATTCTTGTTTTTCCTTATCGAGGGCATTGCCGATGCCACCTTCACCCACAACCGGGGCTTCTTTGTGCTTACCCTGGCCGGCATGGTATTGGGGCAGGTCAAGCCACAGACAGGCGAAAGGAGGCCGGCATGAAGCTAATAAAGGCAGATACCTATACCCTGAGCGCGCTCAAGTCGTCAGCCTTCAGCGTGATGTGCAAGGGGCTGGCCTTCGTGCTCCAGTTGCTCATTGCCTACCACTTCGGCGCCAATGTCGGCACCGACATCTATTTCTACCTGTTCAACCTGGCCGTCCTGACTGCCGGCATGGTGCAGACGGTTTGCACCTCCATACTTGTGCCCCGCGCCATGGAGCTGCGCAGCCGCAACCGGTGCACGGACGAGATGAGCCTGCACAACTCGTTTCTCTACACCGTCCTGCTACTGCTGCTGGCAAGCATGGTTGTGTTCAATCTGGTGGCGGGCCACGATGCCCCTTCGTTGCTGATGAACTTCCGCCCCGAAGATACCGCCCGGCACCTGACGCTCTACTACCTGTTCTTTCCGTTTACCCTGCTGCTGACTCTCAACCTCTACCTGGGCGAGATACTGATATCGTTCAAATACTTCACCCTGGGCCTGCTGTGCAACTTCTCTATGAACCTGGCCTGCGTTGTAGCCATCCTGTTGGCGGGGCCAGGCAAGGGCGACGTAGCCCTGCTGATGTATGCCGCCTGCACGGGTTGCCTGCTCAATGCCGCCGTTTTCCTCGGCCTCTTGAAACGCCGCCTGCACTGGCAATTCAAGCCTGTCAACCTGGCATTGCTGCGCCGGGAATGGAAGGCCATAGGCGGGCTGCTGTTCAATCAGTTCATCACCTTGCTGTCCAATGCCCTGCCGCTCTACTTCATGTCGCAACTCCACCCGGGACTTGTCACCGTAGTGGTTTATGCCCAGAAATTCACCCAAATGCCGCTATCCATCATTACCCAGATAGCCGCCGTGCTGCAGGTGAAGCTCAATAATCTGTACCACAGACACCTGCGTGCCCAGATGTACGCCACCACCTTTCGCGTGGCCCTGCACTTGCTGGCCTTTGCCATCTGCACCTCGGCCGCCATTTTCCTGTTGCGCGATTTCATAGCCGAGACGCTCTACGGATTAGGGAAAATGCCACTCGATGCCGTCGACAGATTGTCGCACCTGATTGGCATCCTGTCTTTTGCCATGCCTGCCACGGCCGTCTGCATGGCCTACACCAGAGTCTACTTCACCGAGCGGCGCATCCGCCTCTACGTGGGCATCATGTCGTGTGCCAATCTGCTGGCCTGCGTCGCCTACTACATAGCCATCGACCTGTGGCAGGAAAATGGGTTTGCCGCCGTGTCGGTAGGCACCGAAGTGCTGATACTGCTGGCAGTCCTCGTCTGCCTGCGGCGAGATAAAGGCAACACACGCCTTTATCCCTCAGCCTCCTTTTCCTCATCCAAAGAGCAACAGCCATGAAGATTCTCATTGTCAATAAGTTCTTGTATCCGCGGGGTGGCGATTGCATCCACGCCCTGTCTGTAGGCCGCCTGTTGGCAGAAGCCGGACATGAGGTCAGGTATTATGCCATGAGCTATCCCGACAACCTGCCCTGTGCCGACGAGGCTTACTTTGCCCCTGCTGTCAGTTTCTCTGGCGGTTTGGGGGCATTGCTGCGTGCAGCCGGGCGCACCCTTTTCGGCCAAGGCACCGACAAGGGCTTTATCCGCCTGCTCCATGATTTTCGCCCCGATGTAGTGCATCTGCACAACATACACTCCTACCTGTCGCCCCACCTGGCGCAGTTGGCTCGCCAACGGGGCATCCGCGTGGTGTGGACGCTGCACGACTATAAGTTGCTCTGCCCCACCTACAACTTCCTGCGCAAGTCGCAACCCTGCGAGGCCTGCCTCACGGGAAAATGGCCCGTAGTGCGCCACCGCTGCATGAAGCAAAGCCTGCCCGCCAGCCTGCTGGCTTATCTGGAGGCCAACCGATGGAGTCGCCCGCACCTACAGGGCCTGACCGACGCCTTCGTTTGCCCCAGCCACTTTATGAAGCAAAAAATGGAGCAAGGCGGATTTCCTGCATCCAAACTGCACGTTGTGCATAATTTTACCACCGCGCCAGCCACACCGCCACAACCCCGTGAGGCCAGAAACTATTGTCTCTACGTCGGCCGCCTCTCGCCCGAGAAGGGTGTGGACACCTTGCTCAATGCAGCCACACGCCTGCCCCACCTCCCGCTGCTCATTGCCGGGACAGGCCCTCAGGAAGATGCCCTGCGCCAACGTTTCGGCCAACATGCGCACATCCGCTTCCTGGGGCAATGCACTCCGCAGAAAGTCGATGAGCTGATGGTTGGGGCCCGCATGCTTGTCATCCCTTCGGTGTGGTATGAAAACAACCCGCTCAGCCTCATAGAAGCCCTGGCGCATGGCACACCTGTAGTAGGCAGCCGCATGGGCGGCATACCCGAACTGCTGACAGAAGCCAACGGCCTGCTTGTGCAACCGGGCAATGCCGACGACCTTCAGCAGGCCATTGCGCAGGCCTGGGATACTTCTTTCGACTACTCACGCATAGCCGGCGAAGCTCTTCAACACTTCAGCGGACAACGATACTTGGATGAAATCCTAAAAATCTACCAGCCCTGAATTTCTTGGCAACAGTGCAGATAACTTGTCCGCAAGGAAACTCCTTCAGCGTCCTGTTTCCTTAAAAAAAGCTAATGCCAAAACATTGCCGGTGAAACATTGTTATGAGCATAGTTTTTAGGATAACAATGCCTCCCCCGGTAGTTGGGCGGAGGCTTTCACAAAAGTAATTTATAGGAACAAAAAGACATGAAAAAAGAAAGGAAGACGTTGCAATTCCTCATAATCCTCCTGGCATGCGCGCAAGCGCTCACCTGGCAAGGATGCACACAAGAGGATACCCCAATGGCAACGCCACCTGCCATGCCTCACACTACTTACGAATTACACCTCCACGACACAGCCGCCACACGCGTATCTGTTGACGAAAACAGCTACCGCTTCCGCTGGGATGCAGGCGACCAGATAACCGTATGGATGGGAAGCGATTTTGACACTACCCAACCTTATGCCTTCAGCACAGCCGACGGCGGCATGGGCAGTGCACATTTCAAGTACACAGGCCCGAAGACAGACAACCGCACTTGTTTTGCCCTCTATCCGGCAAACGGACAGCTGACAGGCCACACGCTGACCTGGGAAGTGCCTGCCACAGGCATCGTGCAAGCAGACTTCAACCAGTCAAGGCACTTGCACCACTACCGGGCCATGGCATCCAACGTCGTCAATCGAGCCGAAAGTTCTGCCACATTGCCCAACCTGCGTTTCCGCCAACTCACTGGGCTGCTTATCTTTCGCCTAACCAACAACGGAGAGCGACCTCACACCATTTCTGCCATACGGATAGAAAGTACCCGCCCCACATTTTACACCCAAGGACAGTGCGACGCCGGCAGCGAGACTGCCACGCAAACATCGGGTGCAGTATCAACCGTCAGCCTGAAGTTGGGCAACGGAGGATTGGAGTTGCCGGCCGACAAGAAAACCTACATGGCCTATCTGCCCATATTGCCTACGGCAGACCTCCAGGGAGCCATGCTGAATGTCGTAATTGAAACTCCTACGGGCGAGCTAAACTCCTTCACCCTCAATGGAGAGGAAGTGGGCGATGCAGACGGCAACGGGAAGCACGATTTTACAGCTTCCTACTACTATCTGTTCAACCTCAGCCTGAAAGAGAGCGACCTGATATGGGATATGGACAACATGGTTGGCTGGCAAGAAGGAGAGACAGTCGAAATCCCTGTCAACTGACAACCAAGAAAAAAATATTTTCACTGACAAACAGGAATAACAAACATAAATACTGATATTTAACTAATTATGAAGCATCTGAAACTATTAGCCATCGCTGCCTGCACCATGCTGGCCGCCTCGTGCAGCAACGATGATTGGGAAAGCCCCAACGCAACAAGAAACGACAACACAGCCACCTTCAGGTTGAAGTGCCAACCCTACGACGGCATCGGCACACGTGCTGCCGACGACGATACGCAAGACGCACGCTTCGACCAAGTGGCCTACTACATAGCCTATCCCGACGGACGCCTGGTGACCAACATGCGCGTAGCCTACAATCCGGCCACTGCGGAAATATCAGTAGAGGGCCTGCACGAAGGCGACTACCAGCTGCTGGTGCTGGGAGTGAAAGGCAATGCCGCCGACGACCAGGCCACCATCCACACCCTGACACGCGCCTCTGACACCTGGCTGAGTTTCCCCGAAGACTTGCAACGCCCGCTACAGGCCGAATACTTCTACTCACGCACTCCCTTCAGCGTGACAGTAACCGACGCAGGCAGCGGACGCGAAGAAGTGGCACACATCCAGCAAACCATCGTGCAGCGACGCATTATTGGTCGGGCAGACTTCAGCTTCAGCTACAACAATCCCTACGTGCGCACGGCAGTATCGTCCAACAAGGTGCACTGGCAAGGCGGACGTTTCTACACCTCCTTTGCAGCCGACAGTGTCTTTGCCGGAAGCAGCGACGGAGTCATTCGCGAAGAAGACCTCCTGCGCTCATCCTCCTGCATGTTCATGCCTACACGAGAGGACGAAGCACTGGAAGGCAACATCGAACTGCGCACACGAAGCTACGAGGGAGAAGGACAAAAGCAGACGTATGGATTCGAGCAAATCAGCATACGCCCCAACCACATAACCAACATAGGTACACACGTCTCACACCCTGACGACAACCTGGGTACGCTTTTCGTCACCACCATGGCTTACGACGAGGGGAACTATGCCAAGATATTGCAAGACGATGAGCCGAAAACCGTCTACGCCGACTCCAAGCAACGGTCGTTTCATACGGGTCGTACGCTGCAAACCAAGTTTACCGACAACGGCCAGTTGCACGTACGCTTCTACTCGCCCCGCAGTGTCAGCCGCATGAAAATCATGACTCGCATACCGGCCTTAAGCAATGAGTTCTTCGACCTTGCCTATTTCGACTCCATACCGGCATTTGCCGACTTCTATAACGACGTGCCCTTCAGCAGCCGCGCGGCAACCTATCGCACCGAGTCGGGAAAGATTATTCAAATCCCGCCCATGCGCCCCGAGTTGCTGGCCGACGCTGAATTCAAGCTGGTGTCGGACGATGAATACTGGGCGAAATTGCAGAAAATCAAGCACGGATGGAATATCAGCTTCGGGCTCTACGGCGGCGACCCCGACCTGCCTGATGGAGGTCCTAATGGCAACTGGATGGGCATACGACCAGTGCATTGCCGCGAAGCGGTGGCCGTACTCATCAACTTTACCTACATGATAGACATGCCCGAACACGAGCAAATCCTGGCCGACAATGTAGACAAGCTGTATGATGACAACAAGAACCCTGTCACCCCCGAAAGGGTATTGCAGCAGATGCGCATCGAACGGACACTGATTGTAGGCCTTGTCTATCCGGGCAACGGTGTCCTTGGATTGGGAGGAGGCTCTACATGGGGTGTTTACCAGCAGGCTTATTTACAACACTACACCAATGCTTACTCCTGCAACCTGATGTTTCACGAATTGGGACACGTCATGGGCTACGGACATAGCAGCGCATTCACTTACGGACCTTGGGCCGAACAATTGATGAACAACTTCTACGTGAACAACCTGAATAAGTTTCCCATCGATTCGTCCAAGTACCTGAACAGTTCGCAAAACCCAACGTTGTACAAATAACCATCCAACGAGAGAAAAATACTTTCCCAACGGAGAAAAAATACAAACTGATTAGCAACAAATAATTCGCACACATGAAACAAACAACCTATATATACCTCTCCCTGCTTGCCCTGCTTCCTGCCACCTACAGTTGCAGCGACCCTATGGATGCCCTCGACGGACAAGCAGACAGACGAACCTTTACAATCGCCACCCGACAGGCCAACGGCGAAGGCACCACGACCGAAATAAGCGAACTCAACGCCTACCTTTTTCAAGGAGGTATGCTGGCTGGGCAATACCTGAACTTGAGCCCTGCCAACGGCCAGTCTTACCAGCTTACCTTGCGCGAACTGACCGGCACGCTCTACTTCCTAGCCAATGGCAGCCAGGTGCTCACCACCCCGCTTGAGCCGGGCAGCACTACCGAAGCCGAGTTTCTGGCTCTCTCTGCCCCAGTCACTGACGGACAAGAGCCAGCCCGCTTCTTCTCTACTTCGTTCGACCTGAGCCAGGCGCAGGCACAAAACACCGTCAGCCTGCAACGAAGCCATGCGCGCGTCGACCTGGAGCTGGCTGTCGACCACTTGGAGGTAGACAGCGTTGTGCTGACCAACGTCGCCCTTTCGGGCCGCATCTTTGCAGGAGAGGAAATTGCCAATGCCCCCGACGCACGCTATGGCACACTGAGCCGGCACTTCACGACGGCTCTGACCGAAGGCCGCCCCGACTTATTCCGCCTCTACGAGCAGAAGGGTGAAAAAGTACAGGCCAATATCTATCTGAAGGTCAACGGCGTGAGGAACATACAGCATGCCTACTTTCCTGCCGACATACAGCGCAACACCCGCTACACCATCAGGGTGCTGGGCAAAGGCAGTAGCCTGACCACCGTCATCAGCGAAGAAACTGACTGGGAAAACGGCGACCAGGTGCAAACCGACCCCGTGGGGCTCATACGCATAGACGCCCAACAGTCGCAGCTGAGCCAAGGTGCCCGCATCAGCCCTGCTGGCGATACCCTCTACCTGCCCTACACGCCAAGCGATGTCAGCCTGGTGCTGAACACCAACGCGCAAACCACCTATAGCCTGGAAGGTCATGTAGACGGCGTAGAGCTGACCGAGCAGGCAAGCACCCGTGCTACCGAGGTTGGTGGCAACCGCTTCCGCATCACCTCAGTGTTGCGAGCTCCCCAAA
This sequence comes from uncultured Bacteroides sp., assembly GCA_900553815.1. Lineage (GTDB taxonomy): Bacteria > Bacteroidota > Bacteroidia > Bacteroidales > Bacteroidaceae > Bacteroides. Next base: position 50,723 of record USEY01000004.1, on the reverse strand, counting down.
CCCTGCATGAGTACCTCTACCTGAATGTGCGCGACAAGGACGGACAGGAAGACCATACGGGCCGCATCGTCATCTCCATCGCAGCAAATGCCAATACGTTCAGCGGCTTCCCGCAATGGGATCCTGAGACTTACAAGGCCCACTACGACCGCTACATCGACGGCACCTTAGGCTACGTCACACCGGCAGCAGGCAAGCAACTAACCCTCCGTTTTGACGAAGGCGAGGACCCGTGGGCAACCCTGGTAGCTGAGGAAGACGGCCGCTACCGCGTAGTGGCCGGATGGCGCCCCAACGACATCACAGCCAACGGACGCCACCAGGCAGTCAGCCTGGTCATTGCCAACAATGACGGCAGCGTTGCAGAAACTTATATTGTTTCGCGCCTGAACTATGGCTTGCCCGTGGTCGAAATGAACGGATACTGGTGGTGCAAGTACAACCTGAGGGGCGACTCGCGCAACTTTGCAGACCAAGTGTCTCCGGCCAACGACCCGGCAGCCAAGGCAGGACTGTCCATGACCCAGTATCTGGATGCCTGCACTCCGCAGGAATATCTGGCCGTGTGGGGCGACGGATATCAGGGAGCCAATACGCAAGGCCTGAAGCCCGTCTACGTGAATGATATGCTGCAATACAGCGGATATAACAATAACGTAGGGCAAAACATGTCGGCCTTACCCCACAGCCAGCATTGCCCCGACGGCTACCGCATACCCTCGGTAAATGAGTTCAAGGCTATCATGCGCAACGGAGCAGCCATCTACTACGACCGTGCCCAAAGTTCGTACACCTCGGACAGCGGCAACCCCATCGTTGCCATTCCTCACAGACGTACCGACATTGAGGTAGACGGATACACCCTGCCCGAAGTTTATCACTACGAGCTTACCAACAGTGCCGGACAGTCCATCACCCTCTACGGCCCCGGCTACCAGCCTAACGACGCATCGGCCATTGTAGACAACTACGTCATCTACGCCACCTACACCGGCAGCGCTAACGACAATTGGCTGATAGAAAAGAAAGCCAACCGTGGAGAGTACTGGCATGTATCAAGAGACAACCGCCACACTCGAGTGAAATTCTGTATCAAGTCGGAAGTGGAATATATTTATTAACCTAAACCTTTTTGCATCAAAAACCGTAACAACATGAAAAAGAATCTTGCACTCACACTGCTGCTGGGCCTTGCTCTCGGTGCCTGCTCGGACAAACATGATGAACCTGCGCTGCCCGAAGGCACCACCACCGTGGCCCTGTCGCCCAAATCATACAACCTCGAAGGCTCGCCATCGGACCTGCCCGGAGAAAACGTACTGAACGAAATGTCGGCTTACCACTTTGAAGGCGGCAAACTGAAGCACCTGTTCACCGAACTTACTCCCTACGAAGGCAACAAGTTCCAACTGGACGTGACCGGCATGAAGGGCAACGTCTACTTCATGGCCAACAGCCGTGAAGCCGTGAACAAGCAGCCAATCTACGCCGGCATGGCCGAAGACGACTTCCTGGAGCTGACCTCGGAGCCCGGCAAGGCGCCCTCGTGCTTCATGACCGGACGAACCACCCTGCAAGGCAATGAACGGGCCGTGAGCCTCGACATGAAACACGGGGTGGCACGCGTCGACCTGCTGATGGCCACCAACATGGCTGCGGTCAACAGCATCAACATTGCCCACGTGGCACAAAGCGGCTACCTCTACGAAAAAGCCGACGTGCAAACAGCTCCTCAAACCACCTACGAAGACCTGAACAAGAAATTCGACACGCCCCAGGCCACCAGTGTCAACGGCCTCTTTTATCTGTGCGAACAACAAAACGAGCAGCTGGAAGTGACCATCCACACCACGGTGAACGGGCAATCCAAACCCCTGACCGGCATGTTGCCAGCCACCATCAAGCGCAACGCCGTCTATACCATCAAGCTCACCGGCAACGACATTGAGCTGAAAATGGAAATAGAAGAATGGAACGAGGGCGACAAGCCCGGAGCGACAGCCGACCTGTCGGGCGTGGTGCGCGTCGACCGCGACCGCTCGCAACTGCCCAGCGGCGTCAACGTCATCCAGGAAGACAGCTTCGATATCGTCGAGATACCCTACACCGCAACACAGCTACTCCTTGCCCTTGCCGCCGACACCGACGTGGAGCTCCTGACACAGGAGGCAGCCGCACAAGGCATCAGCATCGAGCCGCTGACCGACGGCAGCAACGGATACCTGAACAACAGCTTCCGCATCAGCACCCCCCTGCGCACACCCGGCAAGGCGGTAACCGAAGTGACCTGCCCCATCAAGTTCAAGCAGCTGGACAACGTCTATGCCGACCGCATCAAATTCCGCCTGAAGCCCAATGAAAACCAGTTTGGCGGACAGCTGACCTTCACCGACGGCCTGACCTGCGACTTCGACCGCTACATAGACAACGAACTGGGCACCCTGACGCCCGTAGCCGGCAAACAGGTGAGCATAGAGTACGAAGACCCCAACTCACCCTGGCTCAAGGCTATGGAGTCTGACGAAACACCGGGCACTTGGCGCATCGTAGCCGGATGGCGCCCCAACGACCAGCAGGCCGACGGACGCAAGCAGTGGGCGCGCATCGTACTGAGCAACCCCGATGGCACCGGACGCGAGGAATATACCATCATCAGACGCAACTACGGGCTGCCCGTCACTCTGATGAACGGTGTCTACTGGTGCAAGTACAATGCCCGCGGCGACTCGCGCAACTTCGACGACCAAGTGTCGCCCGTCAGCGACCCCGCCGCACAGCAAGGTCTCAGCGTGCTGGAGTACCTCAACCAATGCACGCCCGAGGAGTATCTTGAGCTGTGGCCATGGTCGTGCCAGGGCAACAAGATGATGCGCGTAGTGGAAAAGGACGGAGTGGCCACGCACGACGGATTTGTAGCGGGTGGCATATCGAACACCAACCAGCTCGACCCTCATCTGCTGGCCCCTGACGGCTACGAGCTTCCACCCATCGAATACTACAACCGCATCTTCCAGGAATGGTGGATGTACATCGACCGCAGCGGAGGCCCCTACAACGTCTACAGCCCCTGGGAGGGCAACAAGCAGGTGTTCGTGGAGTCGGGCAGCCGCAGCGACATCAGCCTCGGCACCATCACCCTGCCCCAGACCTTCCACTTCGAGGTCTACAACAAGCACAACGGCCTGAAGGACGAATCGGTCACCTTCTACGGCCCCGGCGCGCAATGGAGCACGGCCGGCATCAACCACAACAAGCTGCTCTTTGCCTGCTATGCGGCCAACGGCAGCGGTTGGTACAACGGGCAGTGGGGGCTACAGTTCAACGGTGGAGGCCCCAAGGACACGCGCATCCTGCGCTTTGTCAAGTCCGACGTCGAGTTCATTTACTGAAAATTTTACATATTCGTCATCTCGCAGGCATCGGTCATGCTCCACGCAGACCGGTGCCTGCTTCATTTTTCAGGGGTCGAAAGCCGAAGTTTTACCCCGATTTCTTCGGCCGAAAGCCATTATTTCCTATTTTTGTAGCCGTACGGAGGCCTATGAAACAAGAGCATCGGAAAATCAGCGTAATACACTGTATATAAGAAAGATATGCCAAGAAATGCGACTTACTCGGGAGACCTGCCAAGAGGAGGCCGGAGGGGCATTTGAAAAAGACGCCTGTGTTGCTGGACAAACACGAGCGTCTTTCAGTCAAAACACAGGCGTCTTTGGGGTATAAACACAGGCGTCTTTCAGTGGAAACACGGGCGTCTTTCAGTGAAAACACAGGCGTCTTTTTCCGACCGGACGAGCAAGCACTTTCAGGCCGACGCGCATGAGACAGCGAACACACTTAACACATAGTATTATTTTATAACAAAACAAATGAAAAACATGAAGAACAGAAAAACGCTTTTGGCCCTGTCGGCCTTGTGCCTGGCACTGACGGCCAACGCCGACGAGTGGATACGCATCAACCAGCTTGGCTACCTGCCCCAGTCGGTCAAGGTGGCCGTATTCATGAGCGAAGAGGCTGTAGACCTGCACGAGTACAGTCTGATAGACGACTACACCGGCCAGGTGGTAGAAACCTTTCATGCCCCCCAGCCCACCGGCCGCTATGGCAACATGCAGTCTACCTACCGGCTCAACTTCAGCCAGTTCACCCGCCCGGGCACCTACCGTCTGAAGGCCGGAGAAGCCCTCTCCCCCAGCTTCCCCATCAACACCCGCGTCTACGACGGCACGGCCGACTTCCTGCTCAACTACATGCGCCAGCAGCGTTGCGGCTACAATCCCTACCTGAAGGACAGCTGCCACGTGCACGACGGCTACATCGTCTACCACCCCACCAAGACAGGACAGCACATCGACGTGCGCGGCGGCTGGCACGATGCCACCGACTACCTGCAATACACCACCACATCGGCCAACGCCATCTACCAGATGATGTTTGCCTACCAGCAGAATCCCGAATCGTTTGCCGACGCATACGGTGCCGACGGCAAGCCGGGCGCCAACGGCATCCCCGACATCGTGGACGAGATAAAGTGGGGACTCGACTGGCTCAACCGCATGAACCCGGCCAAGGGTGAACTCCACAACCAGATAGCCGACGACCGCGACCATGCCGGCATGCGCCTGCCCAACAAGGACAAGGTGGACTATGGCTACGGCCCTGGCAACGGACGCCCGGTCTACTTCTGTAGCGGCGAGCCCCAGCAGCGTGGCAAGTACACCAACGCCACCACCGGCGTGGCCAGTACGGCAGGCAAGTTTGCCTCCTGCTTTGCACTGGGCGCGTCCATCCTGAAAGATTTCTACCCCGAGTTTGCCGAAGAAATAGGCCGCAAGGCTGCCGATGCCTACGAGGAGGGCGTGAAGCATCCCGGCGTCTGCCAGACGGCCTCCGTCCTCTCTCCTTATATATATGAAGAAGACAACTGGACGGACGACATGGAATTGGGAGCCATGGAGCTATATCACAAGACGGGCAACGAGGCTTACCTCAAACAGGCACTGGAGTACGGGCGGCGCGAACCCGTGACCCCTTGGATGGGAGCCGACAGTGCGCGCCACTACCAGTGGTATCCGTTCATGAACATGGGCCACTACTGGCTGGCCCGTTCGGGCAACGAGCGCATCAGCCGCGAGTTCATCCGCAATCTGCGGGCCGGCATCGTACGTACACATGAGAAAGCCGTGGAAAGTCCTTTCCTGCATGGCATCCCCTACATCTGGTGCTCCAACAACCTGACGTCGGCCATGCTGACCCAGTGCAGGCTCTATCGCGAACTGACGGCCGACAGCACTTACCTGGAAATGGAGACCGCTCTGCTCGACTGGCTGCTGGGGTGCAATCCATGGGGCACGAGCATGATAGTTGAGCTGCCCCTGCATGGCGACTATCCGTCGCAGCCCCACTCCTCGCTGCTCAATGCCGGGGCGGGCAACACCACCGGCGGACTGGTCGACGGCCCTGTCTATCGCAGCATCTTTGAAAGCCTGCGCGGGGTCAACATGACCGGCATACCCGGTGTGCCCGGTCAGGACTATGAGCGTTTCCAACCCGACCTCATGGTCTATCACGACGCCTTGCACGACTACTCCACCAACGAACCTACCATGGACGGCACGGCCAGCCTTACCTACTACCTGTCGGCTATGCAGAAGGAAGGCATGAGGCAAGGCGGAGGCAATATAAGCCGCAACGTCTACCACGACGGCTGCATCACGCGCACCGACCCTGCCAAGAAGCAGCTCACCCTTGTCTTCACCGCCCACGACAAGGCCGACGGGGCTGCCGACATCCTGCGCACACTGAAAAAGTATCGCATCAAGGGAGCATTCTTCTTCACCGGCCGCTTCTTCGAACTCTATCCCGACGTAGTGAAACAACTAAAGGCCGACGGACATTATGTCAGCAGCCACAGCTACGGACACCTGCTCTATGCCTCGTGGGAAGACCGCGACTCGCTACTCGTCAACCGTCAGGAATTTGAGGACGACCTGCGTCGCAGCTTTGAGGTCATGCGTCCTTTTGGCATCACCCCGCAGGAAGCTCCCTTCTTCATCCCACCCTATGAGTACTACAACCGGCAAGTGTCGGCCTGGGCACAAGCCATGGGCCTGCAACTCATCAACTTCACTCCCGGCACCCTGACCAATGCCGATTATACCACGCCCGACATGAAAAACTATCGGAGCAGCAAGGAAATCCTGAACAAAGTGATGGAAGTAGAGAAGAAAGAGGGGATGAACGGCCATTTGATGCTTGTTCACTTCGGTACCGACGACCGCCGCACCGACAAGTTCTATAAACGCCCGCTTGAACAGCTCATCAGGCAACTACAGCGCAAAGGCTACCGGTTTGTGCCGCTGACCGAGGCTCTCGGCTACGGACAAAGCCAAGAATAAACAGTCCGGCTGCCTGCATCCCGACAAGGAAACAGGCAGCCGGATTTGTATTCAGACTCATTCATTTATTCCATTAGGCCGGTTAGTCCCTGCAACCAGGCTCGTTTATCTTTGAATTTAAGCCCGGTCCTCTCTGCACACAGGCCTATTATCTTTAATGGGTGACCTATTTATCCAGATAAAAGTCACGCACCAAAGCAGCAAACTCAGGCGAATAGCCACCCGTGGAGGATTCAATATACAGTTTGTCTTCGGTACACGGCGCGTACTGCCTGCCAAAGCGTATCAGCAACCTGCGGCAAGGCTTTCCGGGTTTGGTATAAACCTCGGTCCTGTGGGTAGGATGGAAGCCATAGTTCCATGCAGTATCCGTCACCAGCTTTCCCAGTTCTGCCGGCACTATCACAGCTATCCCGCCGTCCTCGGTCAGCAGGCGGCGTGCGCCACCGAAAAGGAGCTCGTAGTTCAGGTCGCCCGTGTGTCGTGCCAGACTCCGCTGCTCATCCGGACATTTTAGCGCATCTACAAAATAAGGTGGGTTGGACACTATAAGGTCAAATGCTTGTCCGGGGGCAAAAGTTCTGAAATTTTCGCATACAATTTTGACACGCTCTTGCCAGGGAGAGGCTGCTACATTCTCTGCCGCCTGTCCGGCAGCCGCTTCATCTATCTCTACGGCCGTAATTTCAGCCTGCGGTGCGCGCTGTGCCAACAGCAAGGCTATCAATCCGGTGCCTGTTCCTACGTCCAATAATCGTCGGCATCCCTCCACCGATACCCAAGCACCCAGCAATACGCCATCAGTACCTACCTTCATGGCACAACGGTCTTGCCACACGGTAAATTGTTTAAACTTAAAGTAATGATTAGACATCTTCCTGTTTTCTTAATTTGTCTCAAAAGTAAGCATTGTCTCCATATCTCACGCAAAAATGGCACTGTTTTTGTCTTTTTAAGCGAAGGAATAATGGAGTAATAAGGAAAAATAGCTTAACTTTGCAGGCGCTTTAGTGACCTGCCAATATGACATAAACGAAAAGAACAACATGAAGAAAAGAAATTACCTGAGTGATATAGAAGAAAAAAACAGAAATGCCTTTTCTGTGATTGCCGACTTTGAGGGAAACGAAGAACAGCTGATGAACATCGAAGTGGACGACACGCTTCCTATACTTCCCCTACGAAACATGGTATTGTTTCCCGGCGTATTCATGCCGATATCGGTAGGACGGAAATCATCGCTCAAGCTGATTCGCGATGCAGAAAGGAAAAGTCAATATATTGGAGTAGTATGCCAGAAAAACGCTGAAACGGAACATCCGCTATTCAATGACTTGCACAATATAGGAACAGTGGCCAAAGTTGTACGCATCTTCGAGATGCCCGACCAGACAACTACTGTCATCCTGCAAGGTTCCAAACGTATGGAACTGAAAGACATTGTCAGCATTGAACCGTATCTGACAGGAAAAATACAGACATTAGAGGAAGAGCTTCCGCCGAAGGACGACAAAGAATTCCAGGCGTTGGTAGATACAGTGAAGGACTTGACTGTACGCTACATCAAAACTTCTGATGCTTTCCCACAAGATTCAGCTTTCGCCATTAAGAACATCAGCAATACGATGTTTATGGTGAACTTTATCTGCACCAACATGCCTTTCAACAAAGAGGAGAAAGTGGAGTTGCTCGGTATCGAATCCTTGCGTTCGCGTACCTATCGCCTGCTGGAAATATTGAACCGCGAAGTGCAATTAGCCGAAATCAAGGAGTCTATCCAGATGAGGGCTCGTGAAGACATAGACCAGCAGCAGCGTGAATACTTCCTCCAGCAGCAAATCAAAACCATTCAGGATGAATTGGGTGGAAGTGGACAGGAGCAAGAGATTGAAGAGATGAGGCAAAAGGCTGAGACGATGAAATGGAGTGCCGAAGTAAAAGAAACATTTCTGAAAGAAGTCAATAAGCTGGAGCGTACACATCCGCAGTCGCCCGACTACAGCGTACAACTCAATTACCTGCAAACCATGCTCAACCTGCCGTGGGGTATTTATACAACGGACAACTTAAACTTGACCAACGCAGAAAAAACGTTGAACAAGGACCACTACGGTCTGGAGAAGGTAAAGGAGCGTATTCTTGAACACTTGGCCGTGCTTAAATTGAAGGGGGACATGAAGTCGCCTATCATCTGCCTTTATGGACCTCCGGGAGTAGGTAAAACATCACTCGGACGTTCTATTGCAGCCGCACTGAAGCGGAAATACATCCGCATGTCTCTAGGTGGTGTACACGATGAAGCAGAAATCAGAGGACACCGCAAGACATACATCGGTGCCATGCCGGGTCGTATTATCAAGAGTCTTATCAAGGCTGGTTCTTCCAATCCGGTATTTATTCTCGACGAGATAGACAAAGTAAGTGCCGACCGACAAGGTGACCCTTCATCAGCCCTGCTTGAAGTGCTTGACCCCGAGCAGAACGGTACTTTCCACGATAATTACCTTGACGTAGACTATGACCTCTCAAAAGTGATGTTCATAGCTACCGCCAACAACCTGAATACCATACCCGGTCCCCTGCTCGACCGTATGGAGTTGATAGAAGTTAGCGGTTACATCACGGAAGAGAAAATAGAAATAGCACGCCGTCACTTGGTACCCAAGGAACTGGAGGCTAACGGAATGAAGAAGAATGCCATCAAGTTCCCCAAAAATACATTGGAAACCATCATAGAATCCTACACCCGTGAAAGCGGCGTCAGAGAACTGGAGAAGAAAATCAGCAAGATACTGCGCAAGATTGCACGCCAATATGCCACCGACGGCTATTTCCTGAAGACGGAAATCAAGCCTGCCGACTTGCAGGAACTACTGGGCTCACCTGAGTACACTCGTGACAAATATCAGGGCAACGACTACGCTGGCGTAGTGACCGGATTGGCTTGGACTGCCGTGGGAGGTGAGATTCTCTTCGTAGAAACCAGCTTGAGCCGAGGCAAGGGCGGCAAGTTGACACTGACGGGAAACCTGGGTGACGTGATGAAGGAATCGGCCATGTTGGCACTGGAGTATATCAAAGCACATGCTTCACTGCTGAACCTCGATGAAGAAATCTTCGACAACTGGAACATACACATCCACGTGCCCGAAGGAGCCATTCCCAAAGACGGTCCTTCTGCCGGTATTACGATGGTAACTTCGCTGGCTTCCGCACTGACCCAACGCAAAGTCAAAGCCAACCTGGCCATGACAGGCGAAATAACCCTCCGTGGAAAGGTTCTCCCTGTGGGCGGCATCAAGGAAAAGATACTGGCTGCCAAGCGTGCAGGTATCAAGGAGATAATACTGTGTGAAGAGAACAGAAAGAACATTGAAGAGATACAAGAAATATATCTGAGAGGACTTACCTTCCACTATGTCAACGACATTAAGGAAGTACTGGCTATCGCACTGACTCAGGAGAAAGTAGCCGATGCCATCGACCTGTCTGTCAAAAAAGAAAAGAAAGACGAGCAATGACATTTGAACTGCAATATACCGACAGCAAGACCAATGCCCGTGCCGGTCTCATCACGACCGACCACGGGCAGATAGAGACTCCAATCTTCATGCCCGTAGGCACACTGGGCACAGTGAAGGGGGTACATCTGACTGAACTGAACAACGATATCAAAGCTCAAATCATCTTGGGCAACACCTACCACCTCTACCTGCGACCGGGACTGGACGTGATAGAGAAAGCAGGCGGTCTGCACAAGTTCAACGGATTCAGTCGCCCCATGTTGACTGACAGTGGAGGTTTTCAGGTATTCTCTTTATCAGGAATCCGAAAGCTGCGCGAGGAAGGAGCCGAGTTTCGCTCACACATTGACGGCAGCAAGCACATTTTTACACCTGAAAAGGTGATGGACATAGAGCGTACAATCGGCGCCGACATCATGATGGCCTTCGACGAGTGCCCTCCCGGTGACTCCGACTACGAATATGCCAAGAAGTCGCTCCTCCTGACCCAACGCTGGCTCGACCGTTGCATCCAGCGCTTCAACGAGACAGAGCCCAAGTATGGTTACTCTCAGTCACTCTTCCCCATCGTGCAAGGATGTGTCTACCGCGACCTGCGCACCCAGGCTGCCGAGTATGTGGCTGCCAAAAACGCCGACGGCAACGCCATCGGCGGACTGGCTGTGGGCGAACCGGTAGAGAAGATGTATGAAATGATAGAGCTTGTCAACGGCATCCTGCCCAAGGACAAGCCCCGTTACCTCATGGGCGTAGGTACTCCCGTCAACATACTGGAAGGCATAGAACGTGGCGTGGACATGTTTGACTGCGTAATGCCTACACGCAACGGACGCAACGGCATGCTCTTCACCAAAGACGGCATCATCAACATGCGCAACAAGAAGTGGGAGACCGACTTCTCGCCCATCGAAGCCGACGGTGCCTCCTACGTGGACACCCTCTACACCAAAGCTTACCTCAGACACCTCTTCCATGCACAAGAGTTGCTGGCCCTGCAGATAGCCTCCGTACACAACCTGGCCTTCTACCTGTGGCTCGTGGGCGAAGCACGAAAGCACATCATTGCCGGTGATTTCGCCACTTGGAAACCGGCCATGGTAAAACGACTCTCCACAAGATTATGAGAAAGATAGGACTTGACATAAAGGGATTGATAAAAAGGAATAGAACCGAGGGAGAAGGTGCCCCGCGCGGACACAGAAGCCGCAAGTTCCTCAAACGACTGGACTGGTATATCATCAAGAAGTTCCTAGGAACCTACGTGTTTGCCATCGCCCTCATCATATCCATTGCCGTCGTCTTCGACTTCAATGAGAAGATGGACCGCTTCATGTCGCACGAAGCGCCGTGGAGTGCCATCATTTTCGACTACTACCTCAACTTCATCCCCTACTTTGCCAACCTGTTCAGCCCCCTGTTCGTCTTCATCGCTGTCATCTTCTTCACATCGAAGTTGGCCGAGAATTCTGAAATCATTGCCATGTTCTCAACCGGCATGAGCTTCAAACGCATGCTCAGGCCCTACATGGTATCGGCTGCCGTCATCTCCATTACTACTTTCTGCCTAGGTTCATACGTCATTCCCAAAGGCAGTGTCACACGAATCAACTTCGAGGACAAATACTACAAACAGCGTAAGGCCAACTCTGCCCGCAACATCCAACTGGAGGTTGACTCGGGCGTCATTGCCTACATCGACCGCTTCGAGAACTACAGCCAGACCGGCTACCGTTTCTCCCTGGACAAGTTCAAGGACAAGCAACTCGTCTCGCACCTCACCGCCCGCTCCATTACCTATGACACCACCGCCGTACACCGCTGGATTATCAAGGACTACATGATAAGACAAATGGACGGCATGCGCGAGAGCATCACCAAGGGTAGCCGCATAGACACCACCCTCTTCATGGAGCCTGCCGACTTCCTCATCATGAAGAACCAACAGGAAATGATGACCAGCCCCCAGTTGAGCGAATACATCGACCGGCAGCGGCAGCGCGGGTTTGCCAACATCAAGGAGTTTGAAATAGAATACCACAAGCGCATCGCCATGTCCTTCGCCTCCTTCATCCTGACCCTCATCGGCGTATCCCTATCCTCGCGCAAGCGCAAGGGAGGCATGGGCCTCTACCTGGGCATCGGACTGGCACTCAGTTTCTCCTACATCCTGTTCCAGACCATAGCCTCCACCTTTGCCGTCAACGGCAACATGCCGCCCGTCATTGCCGTCTGGATTCCCAACGTGCTATATGCTTTCATAGCATTCTACCTATATAAAAAGGCGCCGAAATAAACGTCGATCGGTGCACCTACCCTGAAGCCGATCGGTGCACGTACCCTGTATCCGAGCGGTACACCTACCCTGTATCCGAGCGGTACACATACCCTGTATCCGAGCGGTGCACGTACCCTGTATCCGAGCGGTACACATACCCTGTATCCGAGCGGTGCGCAAGAAATCCCCCTCAATCGACCTCCATCCTCTTTGCCGAAGCCGAGGAATATCTTATCTTTGCAAGGTTTTAAAACCTTACGAGACATGAAACAATCCAAGATAACCGTGGCCGGCATAGGCCCGGGAGGCGAGCAAGACATCACGCCCGCCGTAGCCCAAGCCATCGGAGAAGCCGACGTCGTAGTGGGCTACAAATACTACTTTCAGTTCATCCAACCCTTCCTGCGCCCCGGCACACCTTGCATAGACAGTGGCATGAAGCGCGAGCGCGACCGCGCCGAGCAAGCTTTCAGCCTGGCCGAACAGGGTCAGAGCGTCTGCGTCATCAGCTCGGGCGATGCCGGCATCTATGGCATGGCGCCGCTGATATACGAAATGAAGCGCGAACGCGGCAGCCAGGTAGACATCGAGGTGCTGCCCGGCATCAGTGCCTTCCAGAAGGCGGCGTCGCTACTGGGTGCCCCCGTGGGACACGACTTCTGCGTCATCTCCCTGAGCGACCTCCTCACACCGTGGGAAAAGATAGAACGGCGCATCCGCGCGGCTGCCGAGGCTGACTTCGTGACAGCCGTCTACAACCCCAAGAGCAAGGAACGCTATTGGCAGCTCTACCGGCTGAAGGAACTGTTCCTGCAAGCCGGACGCTCGCCCCAGACCCCGGTAGGCTATGTGCGCCAGGCCGGACGAACTGAACAGACTGTAAACCTCACAACCCTCGATGCCTTCAACCCCGAGGAAGTGGACATGTTCACCGTCATCATCATCGGCAACTCGCAGTCCTACGAATGGAACCGCCACCTCATCACGCCCCGCGGCTACTACAGCGAACAGCAGGGACAGGCGACCGGCCACATCGGGCAGGACATCATGATACGCAGCTTCCGCACCATCGAGGGCGAACTGCGCAATCCCGACCTCCCCCTTGGTCACAAATGGGCACTGCTTCATGCCATTCATACCACGGCTGACTTCGAAATGGAGCAGCTACTCCGGGTGGACAGTGGAGCGGTGGAAACCCTCTACGAAGCCTTGGCTGGTGGACAGTTGAAAACCATCATCACCGACGTCACCATGGCGGCCAGCGGCATACGCAAAGGCGCCCTGCAACGGCTTGGCGTGGAAGTGAAGTGCTACCTGAACGACGAACGCACGGCCCGGTTGGCAGCCGACAAAGGCATTACCCGCACGCAGGCCGGCATCAGACTGGCTGTTGAGGAACATCCCGATGCGCTCTACGTCTTTGGCAATGCTCCTACTGCGCTCATGGAGTTGTGCGACCTCATCCGCAAGGGCCATGCCCATCCTGCCGGCATCATTGCCGCTCCTGTAGGCTTCGTCCACGTGCAAGAGTCCAAACACAGCGTCAAGCCCTTCACCTCCATTCCCAAGCTGATAGTGGAAGGACGGAAAGGAGGCAGCAACCTGGCAGCCACACTGGTCAACGCCATCTTGTGCTACAACGACGCAGAAAAGCTGCGCCCCGGACGCGACGTATAACCCCAATTCCCCACATTATCATATTACCCATCATGTCCCCCCATTTCATCATCATCGGCATCAGCGACGCCCCTATGCCCTACTTCCCGCCCGAAGTGCAGCAGATTATCCGCCAGGGACGCATCTTCTCAGGCGGCGAGCGTCACCACAGCATAGTGGCCCCGCTGCTGCCTGCCGATGCCCGCTGGATACCGGTCAGCGTCCCCCTCGACAACGTGTTCCGCCAATACCTCGAACTCGACGAGCGGCACACGATCATCGTGTTTGCCTCCGGCGACCCGCTCTTCTTCGGCTTTGCCAATACCTTGAAGCGCAAGCTGCCCGAGGCCGACATCCGTCTCTACCCCTCGTTCAACTCGCTGCAAACGCTGGCCCACCGGCTGGTGATGCCCTACGACGACATGCGCACCGTGTCGCTGACCGGACGCCCTTGGCAGGAGTTCGACCGCGCCTTGATAGAACGGGCACCTAAAATCGGTGTGCTGACCGACCGCGAACATACCCCCGACGCCATAGCCCGACGCATGATGGACTATGGCTACACCTACTATACTTTATATATAGGCGAACACCTGGGCAACCCGCAACGTGAACGCATCAGCCGGCTGACACCCGAGGAGGCCTCGCAACGCAAGTTCGAGCACCCCAACAACCTCCTGCTGGTAGCCGACCGGCAACAACTGGCGGCGTCAGTGCGCCCCTTCGGCATTCCCGACGAGGCCTTCCGCCCCCTCAACGGGAGAACCGGCATGATAACCAAGGCACCACTCAGGCTGCTTACCTTGCAGGCCTTGGAGCTGGAGCGCCGCCACTCCTTCTGGGACATTGGCTTCTGCACGGGTTCGGTGTCCATCGAGGCTCGTATCCGCTTCCCCCACCTGACAGTGACCTCCTTTGAGATAAGGCCCGAAGGCGAGGCATTGATGCAACAGAATGCCCGTCAGTTGGGGGCGCCGGGCATCAGGGCGCTTATTGGCAACTTCCTGACTACAGACTTGGAGTCTCTTCCCCGCCCCGATGCCGTATTCATTGGCGGACATGGTGGCAGGCTGGTAGAAATGATGGGAAGACTGAAGGAATGGATGTTACCAGGTGGATGTGTAGTGCTGAACGCTGTCAGCGAACACAGCCGTAAGCTGTTTGAGGAAGGAGCATGCCTGCATGGTTTCACACTGCAACCCTCCATGCACGTTTGCATCAACGATTACAACCCAATTGACATAATGAAAGCTACGATATGAAAGAACAACAGAATAACATCGGATTGCTGCTTATCTCTGAAAGCAGCCTGTCCTTGGCACAAACCTTGCAGCAGGAACTGCCAGGCAGCTTCATCCTTACTACCACTCAGGCATCCGGTTGCCTGCACACCGATTCCTACGAGGCCTATCTGGGCGAACACTTCAACCAGTGCGAAGCATGGATATTCATCGGTGCCATAGGTATCTGTGTACGTACCATTGCTCCCTACCTGCACGACAAGCATACCGACCCGGCCGTAGTATGCGTAGACAGCACGGGACACTTTGCCATATCAGTACTGTCCGGCCATGTAGGTGGCGCCAACGAATTGACCCGCATGGTAGCCGCCATATTGGGCGCAGAAGCTGTCATCACCACCCAAAGCGACCGCAACGGACTTTGGGCACTCGATACGTTGGGCAAGCAATATGGATGGGCATGTCAGCCCGGCACAGGCACCACGATGAACGAAGTGATTGCCCGCTTCGTCAACGGCGAACCTACCGCCCTGCTGTTCGACATTCGCGACCGCGGCACAGACTACCTGGAACGCAGCCTGCCACCGCATGTAAAGGCATACAAGAAGGTTGAAGACATACCTGCCGACTGCCGACTGCTCATCGCTGTAGGCTATCGCGACTATAGCCACCTTGTCAGCCCACAGACGGCTGTGCTCTATTACATACCGCAAGTGCTCCACATAGGCATCGGCCTCGCCCATCAAGCCTCGCCCACAGACGAAGTAACCGGCCATCTCTATCAAGAACTGGAGAAGGCCCATTTGCTACCCCAGGCTATTGCTTCTATTGCCAGCATCGACCTGAAACGCGAAGAACCTGTACTGCACCGCCTCGCAGAACACTACCACGTTCATTTCTATACAGCAGCAGAACTGGACACCATCAACGTACCTTCGCCCAGCGACACTGTAAGGAAACATACCGGAACCGGCAGCGTAAGTGAAGCAGCCGCTATTCTCTCTTCCGGGGGTGGGCCACTTATACTGCCCAAAGTGAAGGGAAGCAACTATACGTTAGCCATTGCAGTGGATGCCGCCCATGCCCTCGGTGGTCACATTGAAATCGTAGGAGCCGGTCCTGGCGACCCTGAGCTCATCTCTTTGCGTGGCCGCCACATGTTGGAAAAAGCCGACCTCATCCTCTATGCAGGCAGCTTGGTTCCACGCGAACTAACCCTCTGTGCCAAGCCGGGAGCCACCGTACGCAGTTCAGCCTCCATGAACCTGGAAGAACAGATAGCCCTGATGAAGGACTTCTACGACCGTGGAAAACTGGTAGTCCGCCTACATACCGGAGATCCGTGTATCTACGGTGCCATCCAAGAACAGATGAATTGGTTCGACCATTATGGCATGCGCTATCACATAACCCCAGGCATCTCATCATTCCTGGCAGCAGCAGCCGAGTTGCAATCACAGTTCACTATCCCTGAACGTGTGCAAACCATTATCCTGACCCGTGGCGAGGGACGTACCCCCATGCCCGAACGCGAACAGCTTCATCTGCTGGCCCGCTCTCAAAGCACCATGTGCATCTTCCTGAGCGCAGGCATTGCCGAGGAGGTGCAACAAGAACTTCTGAAAGAATATCCACCTCATACACCTGTAGCCGTATGCTACAAACTGACATGGAAAGACCAACGCATTTTCAGAGGAGAACTAAAGGATCTTGCCGCTATTGTCAAGGACAACCACCTTACATTGACGACTCTGATTGTTGTAGGAGAAGCCATAGGCAACCGACAGGGATTATCCAGATTGTATGCGGACGAATTCAAGCATTTGTTTAGGAAATAGTTTCTAAAATACACACAAACAAGATATTACGGATATGGTTTTGATATTTGGAGGAACTACCGAAGGACGCTTGGCTGCCACTGTGCTTGAAGAGGCTGGAAAGACTTTCTATTATTCCACTCGCGGTGACGAACAGGAAGTGACCTTGCATCATGGCATCAGACTCTGCGGAAGCATGAATGCCAGTCAAATGGAAGATTTCTGCCGTAGCAAAGACATCAGACTGCTGATTGACGCAGCCCACCCCTTTGCTACCCTCCTTCATACCACCATTCATCATGTATCCCAATGTATGCAGATACCCGTTATCCGCTACGAGCGTATCTATCCTGATTACGATGCCCAAACCCTCTTTGCCAATGACTATGATGATGCCGCCCGTTTAATATCTACCTCTAATTACCACCGCATATTGGCCCTGACCGGTGTACAAACCATCGGCAAACTAAGGCCGCTGTGGCAAGGCAAATGCGAATGCTACTTCCGCATCTTGCACCGCCCTTCATCACAAGCTATTGCACAGAAGGAAGGTTTTCCCGAAGATTATCTGTGCTATTATGACCTTAACCATGAGGAAGATGCCGGACAGGTAAGCGGATTACTCGACAAATTCCATCCCGACCTCGTGCTGACCAAAGAAAGTGGAATAAGTGGCGGATTCGAACAGAAATCAGCCGCAACAGCAAGCCGGGGTATACCACTCCTAGTAATACGCCGCCCTCCTCTGCCAGATGACTTTATAACAGTGAACGGCCCGCACGGATTGCGGCGTGAAACAGAATCCCTGTTACCCGGCTTCTTCGACCTGCGAACAGGCATCACCACCGGAACGTGTGCTACAGCTGGCGCCTGCGCCGCCCTGCGCGCTCTGCTTTGCGGCGGCTATAACCGCCCTGACGTTCCTGTCCTCTTGCCCAATGGTGAGAGTGTCCGTATAGCCATAAAAAGCATACGCCCTGCCAATACCGAGGGACAAGGCTATACCGCCACCGTAACCAAGGACGGAGGCGACGATGCCGATGTCACCCACGGGCATGACATCTGCACCACCGTTGTTCCTTACCCGTTATCTGACAATGATGAACTTTTCCTGATTGAAGGTGGTAAAGGCGTAGGACGGGTCAGCCTGCCCGGTCTTGGATTAGCAGTTGGGCAGGCTGCCATCAACAACGGCCCCCGACAAATGATTATCCACAATCTGCATGAAATACTTCGTCGGCATAGCACAATGCACAACGCCGTTGGTTATCGCATCAGCATCAGCGTGCCCGACGGTGAAAAGTTGGCCGCACAGACTTTCAATCCCCGCATTGGCGTTGTGGGGGGCATATCCATCATCGGCACGTCAGGCATCGTGCGCCCATTCTCTACCGATGCCTTTATAGCCAGCATACGCAAGGCGCTGGAAGTAGCCAAAGCAACAGGCAGTGAACGGGTAGTCATCAACTCGGGTGCCCGTAGCGAACGTTTCCTGCGAAATCGATATCCCGACCTGCCTCTGCAGGCCTTCGTGCACTATGGCAACTTCATTGGCGATACACTGAAGATGGCTGCCGAGCTCAAACTGGAGAGAATAACACTGGGCCTGATGCTGGGCAAGGCCGTAAAGCTGGCCGAAGGGCATTTGAATACCCACAGCAAACAAGTGGTCATGAACAAAACCTTCCTGACCCAAGTAGCCCAAGAAGCCGGATGCAGTTCCCTTGCCACAGAAGTAATAGAACAAACAACACTGGCACGCGAACTGTGGAGCAATCTTCCAGCCTGCGATATACAACCCTTCTGCAACCGGATATTGCATTATTGCCACCGCCACTGCGACCCACTACTGCCCAACGGACAACTGACCATCCTGCTCATTGACGAACAGGGTAACATCACTGAAGATATAAATACATATTCCCTTCAATAACAGAGAAAAGCAATGAAAAAGACATTTCTGATATTTACCATACTCTTTTCATCACTGGCTGCCAGTGCACAGAGCCCCTTTCACTTCACAGTCAAAGCAGGTATAGGCACTTCCCACTTCTGGGGCAAGCAGGCATCAAGCGATACCAATATTGCCTGGAAGGCTGGCATAGGTGCCGAGTACAATTTTAACAGCTGGTGGTCCATTCGTTCAGGCCTGGATGTGGTACAGAAAGGAGGCAACGACCAGATAGACGGATTAGGACAAGCCGACATACATGCCATCTATCTGGAACTGTCACTCATGCCCACCCTCAGTTTCCCCTTACAGAAGGACATCCACGGCTTCATTGGTATCGGTCCATACATATCCATTGGCCTCGGCGGAACAACGACAGGCAGCACCATAAGCGAAAGCAGCTCTTCATCCTCTCCTTTCAAGGCTAATACTTTCGGCAACATAATAGACGGCAATATGGGCTACCGTCGTTTCGACGTAGGAGCAGCCTTCACTGTGGGACTTGAATACCACCGTTTCATCTTAAGTGCGGAAGCCCAAATGGGATGTATGCAAGTAAACAAACAGCTGGAACAGCTGATTATGTTGCAAACAGCCCGTCCTTACTGCCCAAAGAACTTTTCAGCCTTCTTTACATTGGCCTATCGTTTCCTGTAAAAAGGCGAACAAGCCATTTTTATTTCAGCAGTCATAAAATTCATGGCTACTTTTGTAAACATACAAGCAGGCTGCGTTGTTATATTGAGCAAAGGCATTCGGATTCATTCCATAATTCCCCTGCCTGAGAAAAAACTATGTATAACTACCTAAAAAAGATTATATGAAAAAGATGAAGAAAACCACAGCCTTGCTGATGGCCCTCAGTGCCACCATCTTCTTACCATCGAATGCCGATGCCTGCACAGGCATCACCCTGACAGCCCAGGATAGTACCCGCATCCTGGCACGCACTATAGAATGGGGAGGCAGCGAACTCAACAGCCAGTACGTCATTGTCCCGCGCGGATACAAGCAACGCTCCTATACTCCGCAGGGAGGGGCACAAGACGGCATGGAGTTCACTGCACGCTATGGATATGTAGGCTTGGCCGTAGAACAGAAGGAATTTGTAGCCGAAGGACTGAACGAGGCCGGACTTTCTGCCGGACTGTTCTACTTCCCCAACTACGGACGCTACGAAACCTACGACCCCGCACTGAAATCGACCAGCATTGCCGACCTGCAACTGGTTTCCTGGATATTGGGCAACTTTTCCACTATTGACGAAGTGAAACAAGCCTTGCAAACCATTCATGTGGTAGCCATCGACCCGCGTGCCTCTACCGTACACTGGCGTTTTGCTGATACAAGCGGCCGGCAGATTGTGCTTGAAATTGTCGACGGAAAGGTATGTTTCTACGAGAACAACTTGGGCGTACTGACCAATTCGCCCGGATTCGAATGGCAAATGACCAACCTCAACAACTACGTCAACCTGTACCCCGGCTCAGCCTCGCCCCAACAACTGGGTCAGACACGCCTTGCCTCATTCGGTGCCGGCAGCGGCTTCCTGGGCATACCGGGCGACGTAACCCCTCCCTCACGCTTTGTCCGTGCTGCCTTCTACCAGAGCACTGCACCGCAGCAACCCAATGCTGAATCGACCGTACTGCAATGCTTCCAGATACTGAATAACTTCGACATACCCGTAGGCGTTGAATTCCCTGTCGGCCAGATACCTGCCGACATTCCAAGCGCCACACAGTGGACCTCGGCCACCGACATGGCCAACCGGATTATCTATTACCGCACCATGTACAACAGCGCCATCCGCAGCATCGACCTCAAAAGCATAGACTTTGCCACTGTAAAGTACCGTGCAGTTCCACTCGATAAGGTCAAACGCCAGCCCGTTGTCCCCATTACGATAGAATAACCGCTATCATTTACACATACGGCTGCATCGGCTTACGGATACGGCTGCGTTGACCAACAGATACGGCTGCGTGAGCTCACGCAGCCGTATCTGTTTTTGCAGGCATGTAAAGTCCATATTCAAGCACTCCCAAGTCCCCCTTTGGCAATAGGAAAAGGAAGCTGCGTAACCTCCGCACACACTAACGGGCCAACATACCACGCAAAGCCTCTTCCTTGTGTTTCATCTCCTGCAACACACCGCAGGTCAATGGTATAGCCAGGAAGAACGTCAGCAAGTCTGACATGGCCTGACACATCTCTACCCCTGTAAGTCCAAAGAAATGAGGCAGAATAAATATCAACGGAATAAAGAACAGCCCTTGCCGTCCCGATGACAGGATGGTAGCCCGCACCGGCTTACGGATGGTCTGCAACATCATATTGCTCACAATGACCCACGCACCCAGCGGATAAGTGATAAACTGCCAGCGCAGGGCATCGGCCCCTACCGCAATGACATCAGGGTCGCCCTTACGGAAGAGAGACACAATCTCCTCGGCATAGCCCATTCCACACACGGAGCAAACAAGCAGAAAGATACTCCCCACCTTGACGCAAAACCAAAAGCCCTGGCGTACGCGTCCATACAGCTCCGCACCATAATTGAAGCCACACAAAGGCTGGAACCCCTGCCCGAAGCCGATAAGGAACGCATTGATAAACATGCCTATGCGCGACACGATAGACATGCCTGCAATGGCTGCATCACCATAGACACCGGCAGCCACATTCAGCAGAATCGTAGACAGGCTAAGCAACCCCTGACGTGCCAACGAAGGCGTACCCCCACTTATTATTTCCTTCACAAACGTCCACGAAGGAGTGAAGTTGCGATAACGGATAGGAATATTGCCGCCATGGTGGCTCATGCACAGCAGCAGCACAAAGCTGCAAAACTGGCTGATAACCGTGGCCAGGGCCGCCCCGGTAACCCCCAGGTCGTACACGAATATCAAAATAGGGTCAAGCACCACATTGATGACAGCCCCCGTGACAATGCCTATCATGCCATAAACCGCATTTCCCTGAAAGCGAATCTGATTGTTCAGCACCAGCGACGACGTCATAAACGGTGCTCCAAGCAAGATGATGCCCAGATAACGCTCCGTGTAGGGCAAAATGGTAGGCGTTGACCCCAAAGCCTTAGACAACGGTGTGAGGAATATCTGCCCCAGTACGGCCAGCACGATGCCGATAAACAGGGCATAGAAGAACCCCGTAGACGCCATCCGCTCCGCATTCTCCTTCTCCTTGGCACCCAGCTTGCGCGAAATGTAATTTCCCGACCCATGACCGAAAAAGAAGCCCATGGCCTGAATGATGGACATGACCGAGAAAACAATGCCCACCGCCGCCGTCGACTGGGTATCAATCTGCCCCACAAAGTACGTATCGGCTATGTTATAAAAAGAAGTTACCAACATGCTGATAATCGTAGGCACGGAAAGCGATATGATGACCCGCGACACTGGTGCCGTGGTCAGATATTCAAAATTATCTTTATGTCGGTGGTCATGATGATATAGATGTATCATGGTATCTGTATGCTTGTTCCTTCGTTCGTCCTGACTTATAGTTCCTTGACAGCCTCCAGCAGGCGTGCTATGCTCGTGGCACATACCGTATCGCCGTTCTTCAGATGCAACACGAAAGCCCCATCGCCCTTCAGGTCACCGGTTTCGATATATACCTCCGACTCCACATTCCTGTTGGCCAGGATGCCATTCCGCTGCAAGGCCTTCCTTACCATGGCATAACGTTGTCCGTGCCCGGCCAGCCTGATGCTCGAAGTATATTCGTTTTCTACCCTGAACAACCCTGTCTCCAAGTCGAAAGCGATGCCTTTGCGGGCAAAGAACTGGCTCAGGCTGCCATCCAGCGACAAGTCCTCGGGCGTACCTATTGTCAGTCCGTTGTTCTTGTCCATCAGCCAAATGCGGTCGGCAATCTGAAGTGCCAGCTCCAGGTCGTGCGTAGACAGGAAGATGGTTTTGTCCGTCTGCCGGCTCAGGTGATGCAACAGCTGCATCATCTCCACCTTGCTGGGGAAATCAAGAAAAGCCGTAGGTTCATCCAGATAGATGACCGGAGTTTCCTGCGCCAATGCCTTGGCTATCATCACCTTCTGCCGCTCGCCGTCGCTCAGCGTATGCACCATCCTGTCTGCCAGGTGCGATATGCCCACCAGCCCAATGGCATGCTCCACCACCTTCTTGTCCTCCCGGGTCAGACTGCCCCAGAAGCCGGTATAAGGGCTGCGCCCAAGGCCTACAAGCTCGGTCACATACATATTGCGTATGTCGCACTTGTCGGTCAGCACCACACTGATGACATGAGACAGCTGCTTGTCCGAGTAGTCGCCAATCTCCTTGCCTTCGATATAGATTTCTCCCCTCAGCTTGGGCTGAAAAGCGGAAAGTGTGCGCAGCAGCGTAGACTTCCCCACTCCGTTAGCCCCCAACAGGCAAGTCAGCTCACCGTTATTGATGCTGGCATTGATGCCGGTAGCCACCACCCTGGTACCCTTCTTGCCGGGATAGCCGATGGACAGATTGCGTATATTTATAGTTTCCCTATTCATTGATTTCTCCTTTTCTCTTGTTGAACAATACAGACGCCACGACCGGCGCACCTATCAGTGCCGTCACTGAGTTGACCGGCAAAGCGCCCTCAAACCCCGGCATGCGGGCCACCAGGTTGCACACCAAGGCCAAAGCAGCCCCTACCAGCAGCGTAGCGGGCATGAGGATGCGATGGTCCGAAGTCCGAAACAGGGCACGGCACAAATGGGGCACGGCCAGACCGATAAACATGATGGGACCGCAATAAGCCGTCACGATGGCCACCAGCACCCCGGCACTCGTTATCACCAGCAGGCGGGCACGCCTGATATTCAGACCCAGGTTGCGGGCATAGCTATTGCCCAGCAACAGAAGGTTCATGGTCTTGATGAGCAGAAACGACAGGGGCAGCAGCACACCCATGATGGCAATGAACAGCCCCACCTGGTCGCCCGACACCCGGGCAAAGCTGCCCAGCCCCCAGATAACATAAGCACGGATATCCTCCTCCACACTGAAGAACTTCAGCACACCGATAATGGCGCTGGTCACGTAGCCTATCATCACACCAATGATAAGCAGCGTCACCGTGCCGCGCACCTTCATCGACACGTAGGCTATCAGAGCCATGACCGACATGGCGCCCACAATGGCGGCTACCGACATGGACACCTCGCCAATGTATCCCAACCGACTCAGTGCCACGCCCCCCAAGCTGCCCGACAGCAACACCACGCAGGCCACGCCCAGACTGGCACCGGCACTGACGCCCAAGACCGACGGGTCGGCCAACGGGTTGCGAAACACCGTCTGCATCTGCAAGCCGCTGACCGAAAGGCCGGCACCGGCCACCAAGGCTGTCAACGCCTGAGGCACCCGCGACTTCCACACGATATTCTGCCACACCGGATTGCCGCAATCCTCTCCCCACAACACCTGCCACACGCTGCCAAAGGGAATGGACACCGAGCCCAGCAGCAAGTTCAGCATGAAAAGCAGGAAGATAGCGGCCAGCAAAAGCAATATCAGGAGCAAGACGGGGCGTTTCATTCAGTCAGTCGGGCGTAATATACAGGTTGATAATCGGGTAACAAAGACGGATGGAAGGCGTGAATCAAATCGGCCAGCACCACCTCGGGCTCCATGGGCATGCTCTCGTAGAAAGGCTTCTGCCGCATGTTGCAATACACCACCTGCTTCTCCTTGAACGCCTTAAAATCAGCATAGCGTGGGTCGAGCGACTTCAAAGCCCCGTACGAGAAATCGTCAGGATAGCTGTTGACTATGCGCCAGTAATCCGCATCGGCCGCCATGCTGTACACCGTCTCGAAGTCGAGCGTCACCCCACCCGAGCGAGGGTCGTCCTTCAGGAAGTAGTCGGCACCCGCATCGCGGAACAGCTCGGCCAGGAAGCTCCTGCCGCCCACGGCATACCAGTTGCCCCCACGAATCTCGCCGCTGAACACCACCGGGCGGCTCTTCACCCCCTCGGCAAGCTGCCTCAGTTCCTTATAGCGCGCCTCAATGGCGCCAAACTCCTGCGCAGCCTTCTCCTCCATGCCCAGAAACATGCCCACCAGCTTTATCCATTCGGCCTGCCCCAGCGGGGTCAGCTCCTTGTAGCCCAGGTGGGGCACCAGCGGGATGTCCGTCTCACGCAAGGCATCGTAGCCCCCGCGCTTGAAGGGAGAGATAAAGATGATATCAGGATTGATGCTCATTATCAACTCACTGTCGAAGTTTCCCTCTATGCCTATCTTGACGGTCTTACCCGACTTCAGCCGTTCGTTCATTTCCTTGTTGAACAAATGGCGCGTGCTCGTGATGCCCGCCACACGGTCGCAGGCCCCCAGCCTGATGAAGTTGGACAGCTGCAACGACGTCATACAGATGGCCTGCCCTATAGGCACCTCCAGCCTGACATAGTCTGCCGGAACACCCTCCTTCGCCTTGCTGCCATCCATCCCCCTGGGCACCAGGGCATAGCGGTACACAGGGCTCTCAGGACTCTGAGGGTCTTGTATCTCAAGCAGGCGGACGCCCTGCGACAAACATTTCACACGATAACCTTTGGCATACGACGGCATCATCACAGAATCAGCCTTCCCGGCAATGGCAGCAAACGTTTGCCCCTCAACGACAGACGACGATTTAGATTTAAAGCCACAAGCTGTCATAGCAAAAAGACAGAAAAGAGCTACTGTAGTCAGGGAATATCGAATCATATTGACTATTTTTCATAATTTCGGCGCAATATTCGCTATTTTTACGCAAATACGCAAACTCTCTCAGATTATTTTCCCATTTTTGCACCACTATAACAACTGAAACAGCATGTATCCCGTCACACTCGTATCACTGGGTCCGGGCGACCCCGAACTTATCACACTGAAAGGACTAAGAACACTGCAAGAGGCTGACTGCATCTTCTGCCCCGAGACGGCCACCCGCCAGGGAGCACCCGCCTGCTCGCGCGCCGCACATATACTGGCGCAGCTACACATACCCGACAACAAGATTGAGCGCTTCCACCTGCCCATGAGCAAGGACAGGCAGCAGGCCATGGCCGCCTACGACCAGGCCTTCCTGCAGATACGCACGCTCTGCGCCGACAACCGCCGCGTCTGCATCGTGGCCGAAGGCGATGCCGGGCTCTATGCTTCCATACATTATATATATGACCGGCTCCACAGTGAAGGCTACCCCGTAGAGCAAATACCCGGCATTCCGGCATTCATTGCCTCCGGCGCACGCGCCGGGCTGCACCTCGTCAGCCAGCAACAACGGCTCACCGTCATTCCCGGCCTGGCCACCACCGAAGACATCGAGCAGTTGCTCGGCGAAGGAGGCACCGTGGTCATCATGAAGCTGTCGCAATGCACCGACGAAATACACCGTTGCATCAGGCTGCACCCCGAATACACCTACAAGTATTTTGAAAACGTGGGGACGGAACAGGAATATCTGCTCACCGACCCGCAAACACTCGCCAACCTGCGCTTCCCCTACTTCTCGCTGATGATTATCATGGCTAACAGATAGACTACAGACAGCGCAGCCAAGGCCGTCACTCCGCACCCGATGCGGGGTCTAAGAGAAAAGCACACAGATGACACGGATGGGATGGATGACCACAGATAAAAAAAGGTCTGCGACACTGTATGTACGTACCGTTATACCGCGCAGCCCACTCCCCTTCATCGGGAAGGAGGAGTGGCCAAAGGCCGGGGTGGTAGGAAGATAAACGACGCTGCTAAGGCCATCAGGCCGTCACCTCGCACCCCGATGCGGGCCCTAAGGGAGGGGCACACAGATGATGAAGGGCTGCGCAATACTTCAGAGCCCGCGGTGAGTGCGGGACGACCATGCGGACGGGGAGCCGTGCGGCATGCCACGTTTCTACCAAGCCACCATAAAAAAGAGGAGAACGCTCCTGCGCCTCCCCCTTCTTATCATTAATCATTAACCATTGATACTAAAATAATAATAAGCTAATAATCAGCATATTATCAAACCACAGCTATCAGGTCCCCCAAAGACGCCTGTGTTTTCACTGAAAGACGCCTGTGTTTCTACCAAAAGACGCCCGTGTTTCTACCCCAAAGACGCCTGTGTTTCTATCGAAAGACGCCTGTGTTTTTCTGCAAAGACGCGCGTCTTTTTCGAGATTGCAACAGAGAGGCGGTTTGCTTTTCATAAGACACTATCCTCCGAACACAGAAAAGAAAGGTAAGAAACAGAGGTGAATCCGGTAACAGTTAGAACATAAGGGCGACGGGCTGAACATCATGGCGCCGACAAAGTTATCCGGGACCGATATGCAGACTGCAAAAAAATGGCATGTGAAATGGTTTCCTCAACCATTTTCACATGCCAACTATATCCTTACGCGAAGAGGCTATCGCAGAAAAAGAACTTGCAATAGCCCCTCGCTTAGGGGAATAAATGATTATCCGCCGAAGTTATCGAACATCAGGTTCTGCATAGGCACGCCCAGATCGTCGAGCATCTTCTCTACAGCCTTCGACATGGGGCCGGGGCCACACATGTAGTATTCAATGTCTTCGGGAGCCTCGTGGTTCTTCAGGTAAGTCTCGTAGATAACCTGATGAACGAAGCCCGGAGTATACTTCACGCCGGCAGCGTCGGCTGCGGGGTCGGGACGATCGAGTGCCAGGTGGAACGAGAAGTTGGGGAATTCCTTTTCCAGTTGCAGGAAGTCCTGAAGGTAGAATACTTCGTTCAAGGCACGGGCACCGTAAAAATAAGACATCTTGCGGTCGGTAGTGTGGAGCGTCTTGGTCATGTGCATAATCTGTGCACGCAACGGAGCCATACCGGCACCACCACCTACCCACATCATCTCGCGCTTGGAGTCGAAGATAGGATGGAAATCACCGTAAGGGCCACTCATGATTACCTTGTCGCCCGGCTTCAGAGTGAAGATGTAAGACGATGCAATACCCGGCATTACATCCTGGAAGCCTACCTGAGGTTTCGGCTTGAAGGGAGGCGTAGCAATACGTACGGTCAGCATGATGCGGTCGCCCTCGGCCGGATAGTTGGCCATAGAGTAAGCACGAATGGTTTCTTCCTCGTTCTTACACTTCAGACCAAACAGACCGAATTTCTCCCATGCGGGCAGGTATTCTTCGCCAATAAGACTCTTGTCGATGTCCTTGTTGTAGTCCATCTCGTATTTAGGAATCTTAATCTGTGCATACGAACCGGGGATAAAGTCCATGTGCTCGCCCTTGGGCAATGCCACGATGAACTCCTTGATGAAGGTAGCGACGTTCTTGTTGGAGATAACCTCGCATTCCCATTCCTTCACGCCCAATACGCTTTCGGGCACCTTGATGGCCATGTTGCCTTTTACCTTAACCTGACAGCCCAGACGCCAGTGGTTCTGCTGCTGCTTGCGGCTGAAGTGAGATACTTCGGAAGGCAGGATTTCGCCACCACCTTCAACGACCTGGCACTTGCACTGTCCGCACGAACCCTTGCCACCGCAGGCAGAAGGCAGGAAGACGCCATTGACAGACAGTGTGTTGAGCAATGTTGAGCCGGAAGCTACATCGAGTTCCTTCTCGCCATTGATAGAAATCTTTACGTTACCCGAGGGAACCAAGAACTTCTTGGCAACCAACAGGATGATTACAAGCAGAAGAACAACCACAAGGAATACTCCAATGCTTGCCAATATTAAATTCATATCCATTGTTTATTCCTTTCTTTTATTAGATGTTCAAACCAGAGAAACACATAAAAGCCATTGCCATCAGACCTACGGTGATGAAAGTGATGCCCAGTCCCCTCAGCGGAGCGGGAACATCGGAGTAGGCCATCTTCTCGCGAATGGCAGCCAAGCCCACGATGGCCAGCAACCAACCAATTCCTGAACCCAGAGCATAGGAAATGGCGTCGGCTACGTTGCCAATGAACTTCGGGTCGCTTTCGCCCAGATTGATGCGCTGCTGCATGAACAGAGAGGCACCCATGATGGCACAGTTAACGGCAATCAGCGGCAGGAAGATACCCAGCGAAGCATAGAGCGAGGGGCTGAAACGCTCCACCACCATCTCTACCAACTGAACGATGGCCGCAATAACGGCAATGAAAAGAATAAAGCTAAGGAAGCTCAAATCGACTCCCTCGACAATGGCATTGGGTCCCAGCACCTTGGTCTGCAACAGGTAGTTGACAGGGAGCGTAACTACCAGCACAAACGTAACGGCAATACCCAGACCCATGGCTGTTTTTACATTCTTCGATACGGCCAGATAAGAACACATACCCAGGAAGAATGCAAATATCATATTGTCCACAAAAATGGAGCGGACGAACAAACTTAATAAATGTTCCATAAATCGATTACCTTAATAAGTTATTTATCTTGCAATTCTTTATGACGGGCACGCTGATACCAGATGATGCAGGCAACGATAATCAATGCCATGGGCGGCATCAACATCAGACCGTTGTTCACATAACCGATATTCTTTAGCCAGTCGTAATTCAGAATATTAATTCCAAACAGTGTACCCGAACCGAGCAGCTCGCGGAAGAAAGCCACGATGACCAGAATCTTGGCATAGCCCAGACCGTTGCCGATGCCGTCGAGGAATGACTCCCACGGACCGTTCTGCATGGCGAAAGCCTCGAGACGTCCCATCAGGATACAGTTTGTAATAATCAGACCTACGTAAACCGAAAGCTGAACGCTGACATCGTAGGCAAACGCTTTCAAAATCTCACTTACAATGGTCACCAATGCGGCAACGACTACCAACTGTACAATGATGCGGATACGGTTGGGGATAGTCTTACGCAAAAGTGAAATAACTACGTTGGAGAAAGCGGTAATCACCGTCACTGAAAGTCCCATCACGATGGCAGGCTCCAGTTTGGCTGTTACGGCCAGTGCTGAACAGATACCCAGCACCTGCACGGTAACGGGGTTGTTCATACCCAACGGAGTAGAGAATACTTCCTTATTCTTCTTAGAAAACAGCTGTCCCATTATTCCTTATCCTCCTCATTATTGGTTAAAAAACTCTTGTAATTACTCAAACTATTCTTCAGCATGGCGTCAACACCTACCGATGTGATAGTACCGCCGGAGATTCCGTCGACCTGATAGTCGGCTTTCTCTACCTTACCGTTCTTCACTACACCAAGGGCAATCTCGCCATTTTCGATGGTCTTTTTAC
Organism: uncultured Bacteroides sp.; assembly: GCA_900553815.1. Lineage (GTDB taxonomy): Bacteria > Bacteroidota > Bacteroidia > Bacteroidales > Bacteroidaceae > Bacteroides. The sequence goes on along the minus strand of USEY01000004.1, from coordinate 20,628 downwards.
CGGTGAATTCACCCTGGAAATGTTCGCCTGCAATTTCGGCACCCAGACCCGGAGTTTCGCTGGCATGTGAGAAATATACGCCATATACCGTGTTCTTATCAGCATCGAGGGCTACATATCCCCAGATAGCGCCCCAAAGACCGGCACCGTAAACAGGGAATACATATTTCTCTTCACCGTTGACTTCGCATACAAAGACGTGCAGACGGTTGTTTTCCTTTGCTTCCTTCTCGTAGGCAGTGGCAAAGGCACCGGTGTTTTCACTCAGTGTGCCGTCGGCATTGAGCAACATGTCCTTCTTTACATATTTATTATATTCGGCTTCGGCATCCTTCACGTCCTTCACGTTGAGGGCAGCCAGAATCTGCTTCTTCGTATCCAGTTCCACATTCTTGTTCTGAGTGGCGCGGAGAGAAGAGCTGACGAAAGCCAGCAAGAATGCAACGATAACAACCATTACCGAAGCATAAATGATAGTATAACTGTTACTATTGGTATTCATTTTCTTTCGGTTTTAATTGTTAGACTTAACAGCACGTTTGGCACGGCGGGTGATATTGCGCTGTACTACACAATAGTCAATCAGCGGTGCAAAGATATTCATCAGCAGGATAGCCAACATCATACCTTCGGGATAACCGGGATTCAGGACACGGATGATAATAGCCATCACACCAATCAGGAAACCAAAGATGTACTTACCGGTCTCTGTACGGGCAGAAGTAACAGGGTCGGTAGCCATAAATACGGCACCGAAGCAGAAACCACCCACAACCAGATGTTCGTACCAAGGCATGTGAGCCATGGCAGTGTCAGGACCGGCTACATTGAACACCCATGCCATGAAGGCACCGCCCACAAATACTGAAAGCATGGTCTTCCAGCTGGCAATACCAGTCCACAACAGCAGGATAGCACCCAGAGCAATGGCAATCACACTGGTCTCACCGATAGAACCCGGAATAAGACCTGTCACCATATCCCAAGAGAACTCAGGAGCTGTAGCCGAAGTAGCGGCAATACCCAACGGGGTGGCTACTGTCAGTCCGTCAACGGTCTGTCCCAGTCCACAAATGCTGTCGCCCGATACCCATACGGCATCACCCGACATCTTGGTAGGATAAGCAAAGAACAGGAACGCACGTGTAATCAGAGCCACGTTGAATACGTTCATACCTGTACCTCCAAATACTTCCTTGGCAAAAATTACAGAGAATGCTGTTGCTATGGCCAAAATCCACAACGGACAGTCAACCGGCACAATCATAGGAATCAATATACCAGAAACCAGGAAACCTTCCTGAATCTCTTCCTTCTTCCACTGTGCCACTACGAATTCGATACCCAGACCTACCACATAGGATACGATGATTTTAGGCAGGACGGCCAGGAATCCGTAAGCAAACATTTCAATGAAGCTACCAGTAGCACCCGTTGCATGGAAATGCTGATAGCCTACGTTGTACATACCGAACAATAGCGCCGGCATCAACGCAATGACCACCATAGACATAATGCGCTTGCTGTCGATGGCGTCGTGGATATGCGTTCCTGATTTCGAAGTGGTGTTGGGCACGAACAAGAATGTTTCAAAGCCATCAAACACCGACCGAAACGCGTGGAATTTGCCTCCCTCTTCAAAGTTCGGCTTTATCTTATCGAGATAATTTCTTAACGCTTTCATTAATATAATTACAATTTAACGAGTTACGATTTAATTTATCATGCCATTTCAGCACGCAACATGTCAAGTCCGGCACGAACGATGCGCTGTACCTCTACTTTGGACGAACATACAAACTCACACAAAGCGAAGTCTTCGGGAGCTACTTCATAAATACCCAGTGCCTCCATGCGGTCAATATCTCCGGCGATGATGGCCTTAACCAGGTATTCAGGATAGATGTCCATAGGGAACACGCGGTCGTACTCGTTAGACATAATCATGTGACGTTCGCCACCCTTGATACGTGCATCGAACACAAACTCCTTCTTACCCATCAACCAGCTGAAATAAGAATGGTTGACGCTGAACTGCTTGAAACGAGGCATAATCCAACCCAGCATCTCGTGAACCTCGTCGCCTTCAGGAATTACTGTCAGCTGACTGTCGAATGCTCCCAGATAACCATTAGGAGACACCTTCTTACCGGTGAGCACATTGCCGCTGATGTAGCGCAGGTCTTTATCGGTAGTTACATTGCCTTTGAAGACGTTGGTTAGCAAAGCACCGACTTTCAGCTTGCAATAAGCGGGTTTCAATACTTCGGAGCCTGTCACTGCCACTGTACGAGTGAAATCCACACGTCCTGTGTTCATCAGACGTCCGATAAAGATAACAGCCTCGGGGCTGATGGTCCATACCGTCTCACCTTTTGCAATAGGCGCAATATGGTTAATCTGCACGCCTACATTGCCTGCAGGATGAGGACCATCGAAGACAGTTACTGTCACATTTTTGGCTTGTGTTAGAGCCGTGGCTTTCTGTTTCACGCTGATGCTCAGATAAGTCTTGGCCATCTTAGATAAGGCATCAAGTCCTGTCTGGAAATTAGCTTCCTCGCCTTTCAGAGCAAACTCAAAATTGGGAGCCAGCGGATTGCTATCGAAAGCAGACACAAAAATCGCTCTCGGAGTCACCGTAGGATCTGCAATCACATCATACGGACGCTGACGCACGAAAGCGAACATACCTGCATTCAGAAGAGCATCTTTTACCTCCTGTGCACTCATTTTAGACGGGTCCATCTTGCCGAACTCTTCATAGTCCTGCTCCTTGGCAGCTTCGACAACGATGTTCATTACCTTACGACGCGCACCACGTTCAACACTGGTCACAACGCCGCTGACAGGCGACACAAATTTCACTTCAGGATGATTCTTGTCAATGAACAAGGGTCCCCCGGCCATCACATATTCCTGCTCTTTTACCACTACTTTCGGAGTCACACCCGTAAAATCATCGGGTACCAATGAATAGAACCCCGGTTCTTTCACAGAAAAGTACTCCTCAGCAGCTTTTCCCTTCAGGTTAATGTCAAGGCCTTTACGTAACTTAATTACATTTGCCATGTGTTTATTAGATAATTATAAAAATATGGTTTTCACTAAAAATTGTGTGCAAAATTAATAAATAATAATATGAATAAAGAGGAAAAAAGAAAGGAATTAAAGAGATATTTCCTTAATTCCTTTCCGTTAACGAGCACGACAAGTAAATAGAGGTACTATGTAACGTCTAAATTACACTTATTACCCCTATAAGACCTGTTTTCACTCATTATTCTTCTTCCATAAACATAGGGTCCCATGCCGGCAACAGAATGGGGTCCTGTTCAAATAGCTTCTTTACTTTTTCTGGTACATATTTGGTCTCTACTACCAAACGGAACATATATTCATTGAACCATTCATCGGTCATAATCAAATGTCCCTTGTAGCCGCTGTCAGCCCCCCAACTATTCTCTACCATCCATTTGACCGGCTTTCCATTCTGATCTAAATCTACGGCCATCAAAGTCATGGCGTGAGCCGAACCACTGGCAAAAGTCTGAATACGCTGTTTTTTGTCCATATTAAAGGTTGTACCCAGCAATGAGCCATAGTCATAATTGTTCACATCGAGGAGTCCACGTTTGGAATCCAGCTGCGTAACATCACTGGAGAAATACATCCGTGTATTATCCTTCAACGAAGCAATGGCCATCTGCTTGATGTCTTCTACAGGTAAATTCACATATTTCCAATTCTTACCATCATAACGATGACGGTCATAGGAAATCTCATAACATTTATAATATTCACGACTTGGATCATTCATCACCATTACATAATTTGTCAGCAACTGCTTGTCACCATACTTTTCTAAGAAAGACATAGGGGTATGATGTTCTGTAGCAATTGGATTACCGTTAGCATCCTTGCGCACATAATCAAACTCTGTAGGAGGTACACCTAAATTCAACACAAGCATGCGATAAACAGTACTCAACATTTCAGTTTTCTCTTTCTCAATCTTATCCTTAACAGCTTTCTGAGCTACCATTTCACGCAATTTCAAACCATACTCTTTCAACTTTAAGCCAATAAGCGAAGACATCATCCGAGTATTCTCACTACTATATGTTTCGGGCATTGCTTCTTTGGGAACCAAACCATATTTTGATACAATATCGGCCACACCGGTAAATGTACCACCATCACTCAACGGATGCTTGAACAACCATTCTACAGTTTTGTCTTCCATAGGCTTGTCTGCAGTCTCAATGACACCCTGCAAAAACAAGTTAGCCTTTTCCAACTGGTCCCAGAAAAAAGAATATGTTTGTGAGAACTCAAATTCTTGAAAGCCATTTTGTGCTATCGTCTTGGCACGCATCACATTTAATCCGGTAAAAAGCCAGCATCGACCTGATGATTTCTGGTCAGTAATACCTTTCGATTCAACCTTGATGGAAAAATGTGTATCCATCCCCTTCTGGTTATCTTGATTAAGGGTTAATTTACGAATGTCATTACTACCTATAGCGTTACGCAATGCTTTGTCGGCCGGTGTTTCCTGATAACTCTGCCTGATTTTATCAAGCATATTTGTCGTTATGGCACCGTCGTCATTCTTCTGCGCATTCGCAGCAAACAAGGTTGTGCTCATCAGAGCCACAAACAAAAAGTGTCTTTTCATCATGAATGGATATATTTAGGTTTAAAAAAGAAAAATAGCAACCTGACAGACAGAAATACCCTACATGTGTTGTTCCTGCCCTGACAAAGATAAGAAGTTTCAGACTTTCATTCGGATTATTTTTTAATTTTTTATGCGTGAGTTCCCAAATATACATTATATTTGTCCAAGACAAAAAACATATTCAATACAGAAATACAAGCAATGAACTATATGAAAAAACAAACTGTCATGTTACTTGTTGTTCTGATTTCGATGAGTAACTTTTTGCTGTCATGCGGCAACAATATGAATAAGCATACAGGCATGTTTGAGTTTGACAGTATACAAGTAAATGAAACAGTCCACCTCTTTAGCGATACAGCTAAACCTGCGTGCAACCTAATTGTTAACTTCACATATATTAGTCAATCATCCGACTCGCTAATAAAAGACAGCCTAAATAAATATTTCATAGCCACTAGTCTTGGAAACAACTACAAAGACCTGACACCCAAGGAAGCAGTCAAACAATATACAGATAGTTATATCCGTGAATACCGAGAAGATTTGGAACCGGCATTTCTTCAAGACCAAAAAGATACTCGAAAAGAAGACGGTACAGACATTGATGCTTGGTATTCCTATTATAAATATATAAGCAGCCACATACAGTTCTACGAAGGCAACCTACTTATATACCGTTGTCGATACGAAGAATATACTGGAGGGGCACAAGGAATATATAAAACCAATTATTTGAATCTAAACCTCAAGACAATGGCTCCTATCCACCTGGACGACCTTTTCGTAAGCAATTATAAAGAAGCTTTGACTGACCTTCTCTGGAACCAACTAATGGCAGACAACCGCGTAACGACCCATCAGGAACTGGAAGAGATGGGATATTGCAGTACCGGCAACTTGGAACCTACTGAAAACTTCTACATAAGCAAAGAGGGATTAACTTTTCACTACAATGTATACGAAATAACTCCTTATATAATGGGAGCCGTAGACATTACTATTCCTTATGATATGATGCAGCATCTGTTGAATGACGAAGCCTATATCGTTAAAGAAATAAGAGGATAATATAATGAATAACCCTAACTGCAATGCACTAATATCCGAATCATTTAGCATACAGTTAATACTTAACATATAAAATGTATGGAAATCATTCTAAAATATTTTCCGGAATTAACCGAAGAACAAAAGATACAGTTTGGCAAGCTCTATGAGCTCTATACAGACTGGAATGCCAAAATTAATGTCATTTCACGCAAAGATATTGAAAACCTCTACGAACATCATGTACTGCATTCGTTGGGAATTGCCAAAATCATTCGGTTCAGTCCCGGTAGTCATATCATGGACTTGGGTACAGGTGGAGGTTTTCCTGGAATTCCGCTAGCTATTCTTTTCCCCGATGTCAAGTTTCATCTGGTGGACAGCATTGGAAAGAAACTACGCGTAGCATCAGCTGTAGCAGAAAGCATCGGTTTGAAAAATGTCACCTTCTGTCACGAACGAGCCGAAGACGAAAAACAGCTGTTTGACTTTATAGTAAGCCGTGCCGTCATGCCGCTGTCCGACCTACTTAAAGTCATTCGCAAGAATATTGCTGTGACACAGCACAATGCCCTCCCCAACGGACTCATCTGTTTGAAAGGAGGCGAATTGGAAAACGAAGCAATGCCATTCAAACACTTGACCACTATCTGGGACTTGAAAGACTACTTTACGGAAGACTTTTTTGAGACTAAAAAGGTGGTATACGTCACTATAAATAAAAAATAGCACTACAAACAAGGCAAACAATTATCCGTAATAATACCCATTACATACAGACGACCCATAGCCTATTTAAATAATTAAACCATGAAAATCAAGCGATTTGAATTTAATATGTTTCCCGTGAACTGCTATGTTCTGTGGGATGAAACAAATGAAGCTGTCGTCATCGACCCCGGCTGTTACTACGAAGAAGAAAAACAGGCGCTGAAGAATTTCATACTGGATTTCAAGCTAAATGTAAAACATTTGCTAAATACCCATCTACACCTTGACCATATTTTTGGAAATCCTTTCATGCTTAGAGAATTCAATCTGAAAGCTGAAGCCAACCAAGCTGACGAATTTTGGATTGATGAGGCCCCAAAGCAAAGCCGCATGTTCGGATTCAAGCTGCCCGAACCTCTGGTGCCGCTAGGCAACTACTTGCACGACGGCGACATCATCAGCTTTGGCAATACCAAACTGGAAGCCATACACGTACCCGGGCATTCACCAGGCAGCTTGGTTTATTATTGCGCATCCGAGCAATGTATGTTTTCGGGCGACGTACTATTTCAAGGCAGCATAGGCCGCGCCGATTTAGCTGGTGGAAACTTTGACCAACTCATTGACAGCATTTGCAGCAGACTGTTCGTTCTTCCCAATGAGACGACTGTTTACCCAGGTCATGGTGCCCCCACCACTATCGGTATAGAAAAAGCCGAAAATCCTTTCTTCCGTTAACAACTGATATTAACTTTATATCGTAAAAACATACCATCATGAAAAATGACCTGTTAGCCGAACGTCATATCGGCATTTCACCAAAAGACGAGGCAGCCATGCTCCGTAAAATTGGAGTAAACAGTCTGGATGAACTGATAGACAAAACCATCCCAGCCAATATCAGACTGAAAAAGCCTTTGGAGTTGCCCGCTCCCATGACAGAATATGAATACGGACAGCACATTGCCCAACTGGCTGCCAAAAACAAAATCTATACCACCTATATTGGAACAGGTTGGTATGGTACCATTACACCTGCCGTCATACAGCGCAACGTATTTGAGAATCCCGTATGGTATACTTCCTATACTCCTTATCAGACAGAGGTGTCACAAGGAAGATTGGAAGCTCTTATGAACTTCCAAACAGCAGTTTGCGATTTGACCGGTATGCCACTGGCAAACTGTTCGCTACTAGACGAAGCAACAGCTGCTGCCGAAGCTGTAACCATGATGTACGCCCTCCGTCCACGCACCATGCAAAAAACCGGAGCTAATGTTGTGTTTGTGGATGAAAATATATTTCCCCAGACACTGGCTGTCATGACAACACGTGCCATCCCGCAGGGCATCGTTCTGCGCGTGGGTAAATACACAGAAACCGAACTGACTCCTGATGTTTTTGCTTGCGTACTTCAATATCCAAACTCAAATGGAAATATAGAAGATTATCGCGCCTTTGTAGAAAAAGCTCATGCGGCTGAATGTAAAGTTGCCGTTGCTGCCGACATCTTGAGTCTGGCACTCCTTACACCTCCCGGTGAATGGGGAGCTGACATTGTTTTCGGTTCTACCCAACGACTGGGAACACCCATGTTCTATGGTGGCCCATCGGCCGCTTATTTCGCTACACGAGACGAATACAAGCGCAACATGCCGGGACGTATCATTGGCTGGTCAAAAGACAAGTACGGAAAACTCTGTTACCGCATGGCTCTACAAACACGCGAACAGCACATCAAGCGTGAAAAAGCCACCTCAAACATCTGTACAGCCCAAGCTCTGCTGGCCACAATGGCTGGCTTCTATGCCGTCTATCACGGACAGGAAGGCATACGCAACATAGCCGAACGTATACACTGTATCACAGCCTATTTGGAGAAAACCATTTGCAAACTTGGCTACAAGCAGGCGAACGAACAATATTTCGACACACTGCGTTTCATTCTGCCCGATAATGTATCTGCACAACAAATCCGTACCATTTCACTGAGCAAATGTGTCAACCTGCGCTACTTTGACAACGGAGACGTAGGTATAAGCATTGATGAAACTACTGACTTACAGGCTGTCAACGTGTTACTGTCTATCTTCGCTATCGCTGTTGGCCAGGACTGTCCCAAAGCAACAGCCATACCTGACACTTGCACCATCAAGAAATGCTTCAAACGCCAGTCACCATACCTCACCCACGAAGTGTTTAACAGTTACCATACGGAAACTGACATGATGCGTTACATCAAGCGTCTCGACCGTAAGGACATTTCACTGGCACACTCCATGATTTCACTGGGTTCGTGTACAATGAAACTGAACGCAGCCGCCGAAATGCTCCCTCTCAGCCGTCCTGAATTCATGAACATCCATCCACTGGTACCCGAAGATCAGGCAGAAGGCTATCGCGAACTTATACATAACCTGAGCGAGGAATTAAAAATCATCACAGGATTTGATGGCATCAGCCTGCAACCCAACTCTGGCGCAGCTGGTGAATATACAGGTCTACGCGTCATCAGAGCTTACTTGGAAAGCATTGGACAGGGGCACCGTAACAAAATTCTGATTCCGGCATCGGCCCACGGCACCAACCCAGCCAGCGCCGTACAGGCAGGATTTACCACTGTTACTTGTGCATGCGATGAGCATGGTAACGTAGACATGAACGGCCTCCGACAGAAAGCCGAAGAGAACAAGGACGACTTGGCAGCCCTGATGATTACCTATCCGTCTACGCATGGTATTTTCGAGACAGAAATCGTTGAAATCTGCAAGATTATACACAGCTGCGGCGCACAGGTTTATATGGATGGTGCCAATATGAATGCCCAGGTAGGATTGACCAATCCTGGTTTCATTGGCGCTGACGTATGTCACCTGAATTTGCACAAAACCTTTGCTTCTCCCCACGGTGGAGGTGGTCCAGGCGTAGGCCCCATTTGCGTGGCCAAACACCTCGTTCCGTTCCTGCCAGGACACAATTTATTTGGCAATGCTGCCAACGAAGTATCTGCTGCTCCGTTCGGCAGTGCCGGCATCTTGCCTATTACCTATGGATACATCCGCATGATGGGCACCGAAGGTCTGACCAGAGCAACCAAAGTGGCCATCCTAAATGCCAACTATCTGGCTGCCTGTCTCAAGGATACCTATGGCATTGTATATCGCGGAGCCAACGGCTTTGTTGGTCACGAAATGATATTGGAATGCCGCAAAGTGCACGAGGAAACAGGCATCAGCGAAAACGACATTGCCAAACGCCTCATGGACTATGGTTACCACGCTCCTACCCTTTCCTTCCCTGTACACGGTACTTTAATGATTGAACCGACCGAGAGCGAAAGTCTGGCAGAGTTGGATAACTTTGTAGACGTAATGCTAAACATTTGGAAAGAAATAGAGGAAGTAAAAAATGGAACAGCCGATAAGAACGACAATGTGCTAGTCAATGCTCCCCACCCCGAATATGAAGCCGTCGCTAACGAATGGGAACATAGTTATACACGCGAGAAAGCGATATATCCCATACAAAGCGTACGAGACAATAAATTCTGGGTGAATGTGGCACGTGTGGACAATACGTTGGGCGACCGCAAGTTACTGCCGACACGCAACCATACCTTTGACGAAGCCTGACATATAACTCAGGCCTGACACAAGACTAGAGGTCTGACTACACCTTTTCCCATTTCATAAGAACAGGAAATAGCCGGTGAAGTCAGACCTCTGCTGCATATACCTCTATAATATTAATAACCAACCCAAAAGAACGACAATGATGAAAACACTATCCAATCAGCAACTAAGCATACAAGTATCTGAACATGGTGCCGAGCTGTGCAGTATCAAATGTAACAACCGTGAATACCTTTGGCAGGCCGACCCAGTCTATTGGAAACGGCATTCGCCTGTATTATTTCCCATTGTAGGAAGTGTATGGGAAAACCAGTACCGCCATAACGGACATACCTACCTCCTTACCCAGCACGGTTTTGCCCGCGACATGGATTTCCTGCTAACAGATGAAAGCGACAATGAACTGTGCTACCAGTTGACAGACAACGAAGAAACCCATGCCAAATTCCCTTTCCCCTTCCTACTACGTATAGGTTATCGCATCGAAGGAAAACGAATTGATGTGATGTGGAAAGTAAAAAATACCGGCAACGAAGAAATGCACTTCCAGATAGGTGCCCATCCTGCCTTTTATTTCCCTCATTACGACGCAGAAAAAGCTAAACGTGGCTTCTTCGGCTTCGACAAACATGAAGGGCTGAACTACATACTTATCTCCGAAAAAGGCTGTGCCGAACCATCGCAACATTACGACTTGAAACTTATAGACGGACTTCTGCCGCTCGACATACACACCTTCGACCAGGATGCTCTCATTCTGGAAGACAACCAAGTCAATTCAGTAACCCTTTATACTCCTGACCGGCAGCCATGGCTCTCGCTGAATTTCCATACCCCCCTTGTCGGACTGTGGTCACCTCCCGGCAAAAATGCCCCTTTTGTCTGCATCGAACCGTGGTACGGACGTTGCGACCGTGCACACTATGGTGGTGAATTCAAAAATAAAGACTGGATGCAACATTTGCAACCCGGTCAAACATTCGAGGGAGGCTACAGTATCGAAATACACTGATAGCCTTACACGAACCTGAATTTCTACTGAGCCCCTAAAAAGAGACGGACTACATATACGAACACCCCAAGAAGTGTATCCATACATGTAGTCCGTTTTTCCATATACGATATTCCTGACACCGTTATTATCATCGCTAATATCCCTCTTTAGCTCGCTAAAGTCCCTCTTTAGAGTTCCAAAGTCCATAGTTAGCCCGCTAATATCCACAGTTAGCTAACCCAAATGCAAACCAACGCCAACGATGATATTTCCAGCCTATCAATATCCGTTACTGCATTTTTGCCACATCTTTCAAGAAGGTATCCAGTCCCTTGTCGGTCAGAGGGTGTCTCAACAGGCCTTCGATGGCAGCCAATGGACATGTGGCCACATCAGCGCCAGCATCAAGACAGCGTATAATATGATTGGTATGGCGAATAGAAGCTGCCAGCACCTGCGTCTTAAAATCATACGTACGGTACACCTTTACAATGTTAGCCACAAGTTCAATACCATCTTCAGAAATATCATCCAAACGACCAATAAACGGACTGACGAATGTTGCTCCTGCCTTGGCTGCCAATAAGGCCTGCCCCACAGAAAACACCAATGTACAGTTAGTAGCAATACCCAAACCAGACAAATACTTGATAGCCTTAATTCCTTCCTTAATGCAAGGTACTTTCACCGTAATTTTAGGGTCGATGGCAGCCAACTCTTTACCTTCGGCTACCATTCCTTCAAAATCAGTAGCAAAGACCTCTGCACTTACCGGACCATCCACAATCTCGCAAATGGCTTTGTAGTGTGCAATAATTTGCTCTTTTCCTTTCACTCCTTCCTTAGCCATAAGGCTAGGATTGGTAGTAACACCGTCCAAAATACCCATTTCCTGGGCTTGCTTAATTTGTGCCAGATTGGCTGTGTCAATAAAGAACTTCATACTGTATAGATTTTAAAGTTTCAACCACGCCATGCCCCTTTTCAGACAGGCCGATTCGCTGTCTAAAGGTAAGTAATTAAATTCACATATCCGGCAACTTTCTCCAAAAAAATCTAATTCGCTACATATATCTCTTATAGACGCATGACAATATGATATAAAACATATCTTTTACCCTTAAAATTCAGCTCTAAATCTATCTTAATGTCAGAATTATCCATTATATTTGTGTTTAGCAAGTTAACAATATGGAAAACTATTAAAGCGCAACTAAAGATGAAGAAGGAAATCAAATTCAGCCTTGTCTACCGTGACATGTGGCAATCTTCTGGTAAGTATCAGCCACGCCTTGACCAATTGGTCCGCATCGCCCCTGTCATTATTGAAATGGGGTGTTTCTCCCGTGTGGAAACAAATGGAGGTGCTTTCGAACAAGTCAACCTGCTATACGGCGAGAATCCTAACAAAGCTGTTCGTGCCTTTACCAAACCATTCAACGAGGCCGGTATACAGACCCACATGCTCGACCGCGGACTGAATGCACTGCGCATGTTCCCTGTTCCGGCCGATGTCCGCAAACTGATGTATAAGGTTAAGCATGCTCAGGGAGTAGACATTACCCGTATTTTCTGTGGCCTGAATGAAACTCGTAACATCATTCCTTCCATCAAGTATGCGCTTGAGGCCGGCATGATTCCACAGGCAACTCTCTGTATCACTCACTCTCCCGTACATACAGTAGAATACTATACAGAGATAGCCGACAAACTGATAGAAGCCGGAGCACCAGAAATCTGTCTGAAAGATATGGCCGGTATAGGACGCCCAGGTATGCTAGGGCAATTGACTAAAGCCATTAAGGATAAACACCCCGACATCATCATACAATATCATGGACATAGCGGGCCGGGACTATCTATGGCTTCCATACTCGAGGTATGCGAAAACGGTGCTGACATCATTGACGTAGCCATGGAACCACTGTCATGGGGCAAAGTACATCCCGATGTTATTTCCGTGCAGGCAATGTTAAAGGATAAGGGATTCCAAGTACCTGAAATTAACATGAAAGCCTATATGAAGGCTCGTGCCCTTACTCAGGAATTCATTGACGACTTTTTGGGTTACTTCATGGATCCTACCAACAAACACATGTCATCACTCTTGCTGAAGTGCGGATTGCCAGGTGGTATGATGGGATCTATGATGGCAGACTTGAAAGGCGTACATTCGGGCATAAACCTTATCTTGAAAGGGAAAGGTAAACCTGAGATGAGTATTGATGACCTATTGGTGATGCTATTCGATGAAGTAGAATATGTATGGCCAAAGTTGGGTTATCCACCATTGGTAACACCATTCAGCCAATATGTGAAAAATGTGGCGCTGATGAATGTCATGTCGCTAGTAAAAGGTGAAGAGCGCTGGAGTATGATAGATAATAATACATGGGGCATGATACTGGGCAAGAGCGGACGACTACCTGGCAAACTGGCACCTGAAATTATAGAACTGGCCAAGAAAAATGGATTTGAATTTACCGAAAAAGACCCGCAGTCTTACTATCCCGACCAACTTGATGAATACCGTAAGGAAATGAAGGAAAACAACTGGGATATGGGCGAGGACGATGAAGAACTGTTTGAACTGGCCATGCATGACCGTCAGTATCGCGACTATAAGTCAGGCATAGCCAAGAAACGCTTTGAGGCAGACCTGCAACGCGCTAAGGAATCGGCTCTGTTGAGCAAAGGTTTCTCTGACGAAGATGTAAAGAAGCTGAAGCGTGCCAAAGCTGAACCTATTACTGCACGTGAGAAAGGACGCATCATCTGGGAAATTGATGTAGAAAACCCATCTATGCCACCTGCAGTAGGACACAAGTATGAACCAGAAGATACCTTCTGCTACATCACTACCCCATGGGGAAGCCATGAGCGAATAACGGCCAATTTCAGCGGGCGCATTATTGAGGTATGCGCCAAGCAAGGAGCCCTTGTCAACAAAGGTGATGTGTTGGCCTACATAGAGCGAGTAGAAGAACCGGCATAATTATCACAGGCTCAAAAAGCCTCTGTCATATTGAAATAAAACAGCGTCTGGTTATTGACGGTGTTCTTTCCGAGGTCCAACCGCACATTCATACGCGGCTGGACCTCGATGCGTAGACCAAGTCCATAGTTAGGCAATACACCTTCGATCTTCCCCATAGTTGGTCCCATGAAACCGCATCCGGCCCAAGCCACAAAACCCAAACGATGAAGAATGCGTTTCAACGTTGTACTTTGGTCGGTATTAATCATTTGGCGATATTCTGCCAATACTACATGCGATGACTTGTCACGGTACTGCCCCATATAGTAGCCCCGTAAATCAAAAGGAGTACCGGTAAGTGAATATTGTGTCAAAGGAATATCTCCGAATACGTTCTTGGTCTGAGCAGTCCAAGCTATCACCTTACGACGCCCAACCTGCTTATATTGTCGATAATCCACCTCCAGCCTGTAGAAATTGCAATCACTGCCTATCAATTTGGAGTAAGCCATTCCTCGTAAATCCAAATAAACACCTTTATAAGGATTGGCTGGTACATCACGACTATCATAAGTAAGCAAGAAGCCTAAACCTACATTAAAATTGGTGTAACCACTAGCATCTCCCCCTGCCGCAACAAAGGAAGGTTCTTCTGCCAAATATTTGCCAGGCTCTGTCAATTTATCATAATTGATATCTACTTGAGGGCCAGCGAAAACATTACTGTTACCCAATCTAAACAGAAACCAAGGATTGACTTGTATGCCACTATAACGATACTGGCTAGTAGAATCACTTCGTACATAATTCTTATTCGTATCATATCCTACCCCGTAAAAATTATCCTGCGTATTTTTATATGCAAACTTACCAAAGATACGAAAACGATCACCTTTAAAAAACAACTGAGGTTTAGACAATATATTAATTCCTCCATTAAACATCAATGCCACAGACATAGGAATAACCGAACGATGCTGTGCTGTGTCGCTTGGATTCATGCGAAAAGTCAGTAATGCGCTTCCTCCTATGAGGGCGCCAAAATCAGGGGTATAACTAGGACCGCCCAATATATTATAATGAAGATTACGACGTGCAACCTTCTGCTTATGCAACTCTTTTTTGGTCAGCGCATGTACTGTATCATTGACTACTGCCGGCAAGCTATCTGTCTGCGCCACTGCGGACATTTCAAATACCGACAAAAGAATTATAATAAAAAAAATGTATTTCTGCATATTCAATCAGTGAAATGAGCGTGCAAAGAAAACTATTTTATTTGAATTAGTTTCCTATTGAAGTCTAAATAATATCTAAAATCCGTCTTTTACGCCTTGATATTCTCCTCATTAATAGTTTATAGCAAAAAAATGATGGTTCAGAAAACTTCCTATTCATTCTTATATTTCTATGTACTACCAAATGCTGATTGTCTTCTTTCTATACAAACTTTACCCTACGAATGATGCTGGGAATATCGACAAAAAGAGCGGATTTGACGAATAAAACGACACATACGTCCATTCGTTTTGACTGTAAAAAGAAAGGCATGTACCTTTGAAGCGGAAAAACCATATTAGATAGACAATTATGAAGAAAGTAAAAGGATTAACAGCCATTACTCTGTGCCTGTCTGGTACACTATGGCCCAACTCCATTCTTGCGCAATCGGTTGACACTCATCTGCTAACCGATTCCCTACAGACTGCTAATGAGATAGCTGTAGGTACGGGCGAAAATGCCGAATTGCCTGCACAATGGGATTTGCGCTCGTGCATTGACTATGCGTTAAAACAAAACATTACTATCCGCCGAAACAAGCTCAGTGCAGAGAGTGCACAAGTTGATGTAAAAACAGCGAAGGCCGCTTTGTTTCCAAGTTTGTCAGCAAGTATCGGTCAACGTATCGTAAACCGCCCCAACAGTGAAACAGGAACCATTATCACAGGCGATAACATTACCAGTAGCCAAAGTAAGACATCGTACAACGGAAGTTATGGTATTGATGCCAACTGGACACTATATAACGGTGGGCAACGACTTAACAACATCAAACAACAAGACCTTAACAACCGTATTGCTGAACTGGCAGTAGCCGAAAGTGAAAACAGCATAGAAGAAAGTATAGCACAAACATATATACAAATATTATATGCCACCGAAGCGGTGAAGATAAACGAAGGTACCTTAGAAGTGAGTCAAGCACAATACGAACGAGGAAAGGAACTGATGGCAGCCGGAAGTATATCACGTGCTGACCTAGCCCAACTGGAAGCCCAAGTAAGCACGGACAAATACCAACTGGTGACAGCAAAAGCCACTTTACAAGATTACAAACTACAACTGAAACAACTACTTGAGCTTGACGGTGACGAAGAAATGCAACTACAATTGTCCTTACCAGGAGATGAACACATTCTGTCACCTCTGCCTACTAAAGCAGATGTATACAGAGCAGCACTTAGCCTACGACCGGAAATCGAAGCAAGCCGACTGGACATCGAAGCATCCGACCTTGAAATAAAAAAGGCACGCGCCGGCTACCTGCCTTCGCTCAGCCTGAGTGCTGGTATTGGTAGCACCAATGCCAATGGTTCAGACTTCACTTTTGCCGAACAGGTGAAACAAAACTGGAATAACTCGCTAGGTATAACCATCAGCATTCCTATTTTCAATAACCGACAAACTAAAAGCGCTGTAGAAAAGGCCAAAATACAAAAGATGACCTCTGAGCTCTCCCTACTCGACGAACAAAAGAATCTCTACAAAACGATTGAAGGATTGTGGCTGGATGCCAACTCTGCCCAACAACAATACATAGCCGCACAAGAAAAGCTAAAAAGTACTCAGACCAGCTATGAACTACTTCAAGAGCAATTCAACCTTGGCATGAAGAATACCGTAGAATTGCTGACCGAAAAGAACAACATGCTCAGCGCACAGCAAGAAACATTGCAAGCCAAATACATGGCACTACTCAACGCACAGCTACTGAGATTCTATGAAGGCCAGGAAATGGGAAACTGGGAGAATAATTAATAGAAAAACAAACATTCATATAACGATTGTCATGAACAAGAAAAAAATGATTTTCATTGCCACTGCCGCAATCATTGTGGTAGGTGGAGGCATCTGGCTTTTCAGCGGAGCAAAAGCCAAACACCAAATCAGCTACTTGACGGCTAAAGCCAACAAAGGAGAAATCTCCGAGTCGGTTACAGCCACAGGAACCATTGAACCTGTAACAGAAGTTGAGGTCGGAACACAGGTGTCAGGTATTATCGATAAAATTTATGTTGACTATAACTCGGTAGTAACTAAAGGCCAACTTATAGCCGAAATGGACCGCGTCACTTTGCAAACAGAAGTGGCTACTCAGCAAGCAGCCTACAATGGTGCCAAGGCTGAATATGAATACCAGAAGAAATTATACGAACGTAATGAAGGACTGCATAAGAAACAACTGATAGCCGATACAGACTATGAGCAGTCGCTTTATAACTATAAGATGGCCAAAAGCAACTATGAAAGTAGCCAAGCAGCCTTAGCCAAGGCTGAACGTAACCTGTCATATGCCACCATTACTTCACCCATCGACGGAGTTGTCATCAGCAAGGATGTAGAAGAAGGACAAACTGTAGCTTCTGGATTTGAAACACCTACCCTTTTCACCATTGCTGCCGACCTGACTCAAATGCAAGTAGTGGCAGACGTGGATGAAGCAGACATAGGCGGTGTAGAAGAAGGACAACGTGCAACCTTTACAGTTGATGCCTATCCCAACGATACATTTGAAGGTGTAGTAACACAAATCCGCCTGGGCGATGCATCCTCAACATCTTCGTCAAGTTCATCTTCTACATCAAGTACGGTTGTAACATACGAAGTTGTCATCTCAGCTCCCAACCCCGAACTGAAACTGAAACCTCGTTTGACTGCCAATGTCAATATCTATACCTTGGACCGTAAAGACGTACTCTGCGTGCCGGCACGGGCACTGCGCTTCAATCCCGACCCAGAGCTGATTGGCAAAGAAGCCATTGTAAACGATTGCGAAGCCGAACATAAGGTCTGGACTCGTCAAGAAAATACTTTTACTGCACATGCTGTCAAGATTGGTATATCCAATGGTATAAATACCGAAATACTTGATGGTATTGCCGAAGGCACTGAAGTCGTAACTGAAGCTACCATCGGCCAAGGTGCCATACCTGGCAATGAAATGATGCCCAACAGTGGACAAAGCGAACGAAGCCCGTTCATGCCAGGCCCACCCGATAAAAACAAAAAGAAAAACGCGAAATAAGTTATGAACGATAAGAAAGTTGTAATAGAACTACAGAATATAAAGCGTAATTTCCTGGTAGGTGACGAGGTAGTACATGCCTTGCGTGGGATATCATTCGTCATTCACGAAGGTGAATTCGTCACCATCATGGGAACATCCGGGTCTGGCAAGTCTACGCTGCTGAACACCTTAGGATGCCTGGATACGCCAACTTCTGGTGAATACCTGCTGGACGGCGTTTCAGTACGCACCATGTCTAAGCCCCAACGAGCCATATTGCGCAACAGAAAAATTGGTTTTGTCTTCCAAAACTACAATCTGTTGCCTAAGACGACAGCCGTTGAGAATGTAGAGCTTCCACTGATGTATAATTCGTCCGTCTCAGCAGCCGAACGTAGAAAACGTGCCGTTGAAGCGTTGATAGCCGTAGGCTTGGGAGATAGACTGGAGCACAAGTCCAATCAGATGTCAGGTGGACAGATGCAACGAGTAGCCATCGCACGCGCCTTGGTAAACAATCCATCTGTTATTCTGGCTGATGAAGCTACAGGTAATTTGGATACCCGAACATCCTTTGAAATTCTAGTTCTTTTCCAGAAATTGCATGCCGAAGGAAGAACTATCATTTTTGTCACACACAATCCTGACTTGTCACAATATAGCAGCCGAAACATACGACTGCGTGACGGTCATGTGATTGAAGACAAAGAAAACACCCATATTCTGTCGGCAGCCGAAGCCCTGGCAGCTTTGCCTAAGAGCGACGAAGATTAAGGAAGGGACAATAAACGATTTATAAACAAAATATTATGAACGGAACAAACCTATTCAAAATAGCCTTGAGAGCCCTGGCCAACAACAAGCTTCGTGCCTTTCTCACCATGCTTGGCATCATCATTGGTGTAGCTTCGGTCATCACCATGTTAGCCATCGGACAAGGGTCGAAGAAAAGCATCCAGGCACAAATTTCAGAAATGGGTTCAAACATGATTATGATTCATCCCGGTGCTGATATGCGTGGTGGCGTTCGGCAAGACCCAAGCTCCATGCAGACACTGAAACTGACTGACTATGAATCGCTACGAGATGAAACGAACTTCGTGTCAGCCGTCAGTCCGGAGGTATCCTCATCAGGCCAGCTCATTGCAGGCAATAACAACTACCCTTCTTCTGTGAGTGGCGTAGGAATTGACTACCTCGAAATCAGACAGCTGAACGTAGAAGAAGGTGAAATGTTTACGGAAGCTGACATTCAGGTATCAGCTAAAGTATGCGTCATCGGAAAGACCATTGTTGACAACCTGTTTCCGAACCAGGACCCTATTGGCAAAATTATTCGTTTCAACCAGGTTCCTTTCCGAGTTGTAGGTGTATTAAAATCCAAAGGCTACAACTCCATGGGTATGGACCAGGACGATGTAGTACTGGCTCCTTACACCACTGTCATGAAACGACTACTGGCACAAACCTACCTACAAGGTATATTCGCTTCTGCTCTGACCGAAGATATGACAGACAAGGCCACTGAAGAGATTAGCGAAATATTGCGCCGCAATCATAAGCTGAAAGAAAGTGACGATGACGATTTTACTATCCGCTCACAACAAGAACTGAGTTCCATGCTGAATTCGACCACCGATCTGATGACTACACTGCTGGCCTGCATTGCCGGTATCTCACTGGTTGTGGGTGGCATCGGCATCATGAACATTATGTATGTATCAGTTACCGAACGTACTCGCGAAATAGGTTTGCGTATGTCAGTAGGAGCACGTGGCATTGATATCTTGTCACAATTCCTCATCGAGGCAATTCTCATCAGTATCACCGGTGGTCTGATAGGTGTAGTTATTGGCTGTGGAGCTTCGTTTATTGTAAAGAACGTGGCACACTGGCCCATTTATATCCAACCATGGAGTGTATTTCTCTCGTTTGCGGTCTGCACCGTGACAGGTATCTTCTTCGGATGGTATCCAGCCAAGAAAGCAGCCGACCTCGATCCGATAGAAGCCATCCGTTATGAATAACCCAAGGTTCTTTCATTTAAAGTACAGTTTCAGTCTATTGTCATCAAGCTGAAAAGAGAAACAAGCAGTCTAGCTTCGTCTGACAAAATCCGTCAGGACATTTTAGTTTCATGCCTTGAAACTGATGGTTTCATACGGAGAAACCAATAGTTTCACGCCTTGAAACCAATCTGAAACCTTACTATTAAATGAAAGAGCCGTGTCCGAAGGCACGGCTCTTTCATTTAAGCTTAGATAAAGGCACATAATTCCCCCACCCACTTCT